>JAFGGM010000002.1 GCA_016930555.1 Candidatus Bathyarchaeum sp. | reverse complement strand
TGTTATTTGGTGCATTTTCGTCGTATTTGGACACCATTCTCTAAGGCTATGACATCAACAAGGTTTGCTATGCTTGAGGTTGCTAGCTTTTTTTCCAGCACTTCTTCTATTTGGAAGACTCCTGCTGGATTATTCATGCTTACAAGGATTTGAACTGGTTTCTCTTGTCCTTTTTCGATTTCTACTTTTGTGATAGATAGGGCGGATAGTGAGTGGATATCTACTTTTCCTGTTCTGTAGGGTATGCGGGTTCTTCCTTTAGCCATGTCTGTGCCATCTGCTATTTTTGCTGCTCCAGCTTCTACACTCAGGCAGTTAATGTCCTCGTCATGAGCGAAGATTGTGTGGAGTATTTCAGACTTTAGTCTCACTACAAGAGCATGGTCTTCAGGATAGACTTTCTTGAGAAGCCTATTCAAGATGGGGTTAGCGATTATGCAGCTGTGAATGTGATGGTCAACTCGGTGAATGCTGTTTCCTAAATCGTGGAGGTAGGCACCGCAGAGAACAATTACTTTGGCATCTTCGAAGGAGCAAACATGGTTTTGGACAGTTGTGGGTTTAACTTCCTCGGTTAGGAGATTGAATATTTCTAGGGCGCTGCCTGAAACAATTTTTGCGTGAACTGGACCATGGTCATTGTATCGCAAACGTTCTACAGCCATTACGTTTGACATGCGAAGAGTATTCTGGACATCCAAATCTGTTTCAAGAAGCCTAAACACTTGGTCAAGCTTTGGCTCAGTTAGATGCGAGTTTATCAGGTCTGCAGAAACAGTCACCATTTTCGTCTTCACCACGATAGCATACTCTAGTTCAATATAAGAAGGTTAAGCAAAACTAACTAAAACCAAAATGAGGCGCTCGTTTTGTTATGCTGTTGATGTGAAGGCGCTTCGTTTCTTTAGGTATGTTATGGGGTCAACTTCTCTGATTGCTATTTCGTCTACGTCAATTATGTAGATTGTGTGGATACGGGAGTTTCTGATTTCGTCGAGAGTGACGGGCGGGTCCTTGTAGTATAAGTCACAGAGAGTCTTGAGATACTTCAGGTCTTTCATTGTCCTGTCTCTGGGAGGCTTAACTAGAATGTCAGGAATCTGAAGAAGATAATATGGAGGTACACCTAAAGCAAACTTTTCTGAATGATTACCATAGCGAATTATTTTGCTTGCGATTCTAGATTTTCGGTAATTTGCGGGGTCAAGGGCATGACTGGGAGGAATATAACCAGTCTCCACCTCGACAATGTGAGAGCCTAACCCCTTCACTCCGTACAGGTCACATACCAATCCATCGATAGGTCTCTCAATGTCTACTTCATAGCCTTTAAGAATCAGGTGCTTGGCGCACACTAGTTCCATGACAGAATGGTTAATCTTAACAATACTCTCTTCATGCAAATGAATAAGCTTCTCTTTCAGGACACTAAGTTTCCTCTGGTCTTCCGCGTTTGTATCAATGTTTAATTTTGCTGACAGAATCTCAATATCACGAGTGAATTTATCCATGTTCTCAGCCTTTCAGAAGTTGTGTTGCCTGATGTTCAGCTAAATAAGTGGATACTATATCAAAAGCTTTTAGGCACACAAAAATGGAAACCAAATAACAAAAATTACGTGACAAACGAAGCTTCCGCTGTTACGATGCGGAAATCGGTTTAGGAATAAACGAAATCATGCATTGATGATCCTGCGGTTTTTAGTCTTTTATTGCTTCGAGCAGGCTCATAACGTTCCAGAGTTTAACTCTGGTGTAGGGGGGCATATTGGGGTCCTGCAGAATTTCATCAAGAATTGATATGGCATTAGCGGCTCTGACTGCCGGTGTGTTATCTGCAAGCTGTAGTGCTGTGATGGATTGCTTTGCTGCTCTCCGTATGTTTCGTGGAGTAGTTGTGTCTTCGGAAACCATTCCAAGAACATTCATGGCTTCTGCAATTCTATTCTCGTATTCCTCTAGTTGCTTTTTTCTAACCATATAGAAGCCTCCATTTAACATGCTGTTAACGAGATGTAACCTATATTCTTATCCTATTCATGCGGGCGGTTTATACTGTTTATGGAGCCTAAATGATTTAACTGCTCAGCCTCAACCCATCTAAAGATGATAGATAGTTAATTAAACTGTAAGAGAATATATTTTCAACTGTGAAATGAATACATGAGGGACTAACGTGACCAAAAACACAAAAACCATCAAAGAGATGGCGGATTTACTTAAGCAAGGAGCCACCCTCACGGAACATTCCTGTCCTTCCTGTTCCTCACCACTATTTAAACTAAAAAGCGGAGACTTCTGGTGTGTCAGTTGCCAAAAACAGGTAATAATCATCAAGGAAGGAGAAAAGGAACCAGAAATTAATCAAGCTCCTAGATTCTCTAGCCTCGAATCTACACTTCTTGAAAAAATTCAGGCAATCGAGAAACAGCTTGCAGAAGAAACGGATACCAAAAAACTACAGAGCCTTGGAGTAACATTGTCTACACTCCTCGAAAGCCTTGAAAGAACTCGAAAAATGAACAAGGTATCCTAAAAAGAGTGTTTAGATTGCTTGGAAGTTACAAGAATTTTCCCGAAAACGTTCATGGCGTAACCTCTTTTGGCTATCAAGACTCAACGAAAGATGTACAGAAAGCTATTTTCTCTGCATTTCACCGGCTGAACAATGAGGTCTGCGATTTGGGTGACATAACTCCCTTTATGATTCAAAAGTGTGAAGTGGGATTCGAGTTTGGTGTGGCTGAAGACGTTGATTTCAATTTTTTAGACCAGAAAGAGGTTGAAGAATGCCTAAAGTTTGTTGAAGAAAACGAGTTGAGAAAGTTGGATTTTTATTTTGTTGTGCGCTATCACCATGTCAAGGAAAACGGCAAACGGGTTCCATTAAGATTTGATTATCATATGCTCCGTTTCTTTTTTCAAGAAAGCCGGCTGGAGATGCGAATCCGTCATGAAAAGGGAAGCCAACGGGTTACGCCGGACGACTTGACCACATTCATAACTGAAAAAATAAACACTGAACTCATTCAAAGACAAATGTTGCCGTTGCTTTCGGGAGCTTTCGAGAAGAAGAGTATAAATTAAAAGAAGGGGAACAGGCATCTAGACAGCTTCGAAATGCTATGTTGCCGCTGAAAAGTAAGGTATAAATAACAAGATGATTCTGAAAATATTTAATGAATATAACTAGGTTTTCAGGATTTCAGCACCACAAAATCGTAAGAGATAGTAAGCCGAAGGCAATAGAACAATTGTCAGATGTTAAGAGCTACCGTTCAAGAATTGAAGAGGCAGAAGGCTTCAGTGGAGTTTGGGAATTAGTAAAAGAAACAGTCAAAGCTACTTTAGGAGAGCGCAGATTGGGAATGCTGCTCTTTCTAGACGACTTACCAATTCATCTGGGTGCATATCATCAAGTAGGCACAAACAATATTGTCCTAAACAGGAGTCTACTTAACATAGTTGAAACGGTCACAAAATCAAGGAAACTCGTTAACGCCTTCGTCTACAGCATACTAACTCACGAATACCTTCATGCTTTGGGGCACATCTCAGAGGCTGAAGTCCATTCTCTGGTGTATGACGTATCAAAACGGTGCTTCGGAGAAGGCTACATAGTCACCACATTGGCTGAAAAAACCCCATGGATTCTCCTCAAAGGAATCCCCCTAAGAGGAATAGCCGTAAACAAACAAGACATGGAACTCATAAAAGACTTAGAGAAACCAAACCAGAGATACATCATCTAACAGATAACAGGTCACTCAACCATTTTTCTCCAGAAAATCCATAATCACAGTTAAAATGCTTTCTGTAACTGCAGCTTTTCTCTTGTCACCATCAACCGCCACAAGCTGCCCGTTCGTTACATACTTCATGTAAACTTCCTGAACTTTCCGCTGAGTATCCAAAGTCTCCATAACCGACTTCTTCCGCTTTATCCGCTTCACCACAACTTCAGGCGGCACATCAATGTAAATTGCCAAATCAGCAGGAAGAGCCATTCTGTTGATTTCTTCAATCCAAGTAAGATCCAACCCCGCTGCCCCCTGATAAGCAAGAGACGAGTACACGCACCTGTCAGAAATCACAATCTTTCCATCCTCTAGGGCAGGTTTTACATCTTTTTCCAGATGCTCAACACGGTCAAGGGCAAAAAGAAGAGCTTCCACAACCCGTGGCACCCGCTTTTTTCCCTCAAGAACTGCTGATGAGCGAATGAATTTTCCTAGGTCCCCTGTGCTGGGTTCAGTGGTATATACTGTATCGAATCCGTTCTTCTGCAGGTTACGCACAATTCGATGGGCATGAGTGGTTTTTCCGCTTCCATCCAAGCCTTCGATACAGATGAATACACCTTTATTCTTCACTTTGACGGTCAGCCTCTACAAACATAGTAATCGATGAACTTAAATAATGATGTCCAAGATGAAAGCTGAGGAGAAAGTTACCTATGCAGCGATACTGGGGGGAGATTAAAGACCCCGTTCACGGCTACGTTTACATTACCGAAGCAGAGAAGGAGCTCATCGACTCCTATCCCGTTCAGAGGCTTCGACGCCTAAGGCAATTGGCGGGGTCAGAGTTTGTATATTCAGGAGCAAACCATACCCGATTCGAACACTCCATTGGCGTAATGTATCTTGCTGGCGAAGTAACGGAAAACCAGAACCTTTGTCAAAGGCTTTCAGAAGAAGAAATCCAGGTCGTCCGAATGGCAGCCCTCCTCCATGATGTAGGTCATGGACCATTCTCCCACGTTTTTGAGCATCTCCTTGTCAAGTTTCTGAAAAAAACTCACGAAGACATGACCCAGTGGATTATCCGAGAATCCGAGCTAAATGACATTATCAACGGATTAGGATACGACTCAGAGGCAGTAGCAAAACTTGCTGTTGGGGAACTGCGGAGCCCAGGAAAGGCTTTCATAGACCAAATTATACAGAGCGCAGTGGATGTTGACAAACTCGATTTTGTGGTAAGAGACACATACCATACTGGAGCAGAATACGGATACGTGGACGTTTTTCGTCTAATTCACATGCTGGATACACTTGGCGAAAACCTTGCTGTAGATGTAAGCGCGCTCTCAGCCCTAGAATCCTTTGTGCTGGCTCGACTAGAATCGTTCAGAAGCATCTACTTCCACCGTGTCGGAAGAGCCGCCCAAATAATGCTCGCCACAGCAATGGAAGCAGCAAAAGAAGAACTGGGACTGATAGACTATAATTCTCCTGAGGATTACTTGGCCTTAAACGATTACACTGTCTGGACCAAACTAAAAGAATGCAAAAAATCAAGCGCCATAATAGATGATTTGGAGAGACGTAAGCTCCTCAAGTGCGCCTATGATAAAGCTTTCTATGCACGAGAGAAGATGGTTCCCAGCATCTTCAGCGTCGACGAAATCAGGGACCAGATGAGAAACAAGATTGCGTCAGAAGCAGGAGTTGAACCAGAGACTATTGTGATTGATGTGCCAACTGTACCTTCTGTACCGTATCATCATTCTGATTTGCTTGAGCCCATGGAGATTCCTGTTTTCCAGAAAACCCGAAGCGGAGAAAAGATTCCATTGCGGCTAAGCGACATATCAGCAGTTTTTGATGTTTTGAAGGGCTTCATTAACATTATCAGAGTTTACACGGTAACAAAATATGTGGATAAAGTCAGTGTTGCTGCATCAGACGTAATTGGCGGAACCCCCAGTTCAGCGAAGATATCTTTCTGATGGGAAAAGTTAAAACGTATGTATGTTTTAAGTGGTTGGTGCCTTGTCTTTTTAGGCTCCGGTAGTATAGTCTGGCTAAGTATTCCGGCCTTTCGAGCCGGAGACCCGGGTTCGAATCCCGGCCGGAGCACCAAAAAATCATATTTACTTTTTCAGAAAAAATACTGTTTTCAATAATGTGCCTCTATTTGGCGTCTAGCATAAAAAAACAAGTAGCTTCTTTTCTTGTTCCGCAATTATTATTTATAAAAGTTAATTGTAATAGATGAGATTCAACATACAACAGTAACACGCCTGTAGAGTGAAGAAAAAATGAGGATAATTTTGGTGGGATGGGGAGTAGTCGGGCAAAGTTTCGCTCAAATCATCGCACAAAGAAAAAAGGAGCTTGCTAAAAAATACGGTTTCCGCCCCAGAATCGTAGCCATAGTTGATAAAAAGGGAGCAGCCATAAACCCAAAAGGTCTAGACATAGAGGAAATGCTGACCCTTAAAAAAGATAAAGGAACAGTAGCTGCAAGTAGTAAATATGGGTGCCCAGACATGACAGCCTTAGAAGCCATCGAGTCTGTTGAGGCTGAAGCCATAGTTGAAGTGACACCTACCAACATCGAAACTGCAGAACCAGGATTGTCCTACATCAAAACAGCCTTCAAAACAGGAAAACATGTGGTTACAACAAACAAAGGACCCCTAGCCTTGGCGTTGCCAGCTCTCACAGAACTAGCAGACTACAACAACGTTTGTTTACGATTCAGCGGGACCGTGGGCGCAGGAACCCCAATTCTGGAATTCGCCAAAAACTGTCTTAAAGGCGATAAGATTGTATCAGTCAGGGGAATCCTGAACGGCACAACAAACTACATTCTCACAGAAATGGACGAGAAGCACATTACATTTGATAAAGCCCTGAAAGCTGCACAAAACCTGGGATATGCTGAAGCTGAACCCAGCATGGACGTTGAAGGACATGACGCAGCTGCAAAACTGGTAATAATGGCAAACTGGATAATGAACAAGAAAGTCACCATAGAGAACGTTAAAATCAGGGGAATACGAGATGTGTCAGCCCAAGACATAGCTGACGCATCAGAGAAGGGCTGCACAATAAAGCTCATAGGCTCAATCGAAGAAAGCCTAAAAGTGGAGCCAACACAAATATCCAAACATGATCCTTTAGCGGTGGACGGAGCCCTCAACGCCGTAACCTTCGTCTCACAATCAGCAGGCGAACAAACCATCATAGGGCTTGGGGCAGGCGGAGTTGAAACGGCCAGTGCGGTGCTGCGGGATCTACTGGACATAAAACAGACCATAGCGAACAGTATGATAAAATAAACGAGGAAAAAGACGTGAAGAAAATAGTGATGAAGTTTGGAGGAAGTTCCGTAGCCAATGGCGAAAAAATTCGTCACGTAGCTAACCTGATAACAGACAACAGAACTGAAGATTGTGGAATTGTTACCACAGTTTCAGCCTTGGAAGGTGTTACAAACCAGCTCATCCAAATTGCAAAAGAAGCAAAAAATGGAAAAAGAGACTTTATCAGCAAATTTACGAACGAACTCCTTGAAAGACATTTGACTGTCGCAAAGGTAGCCATCAAAAACAAGCAAACAAGAGAAGAAACTGAACAGGTTCTCAAGGAGAGGATAGGCGAGCTAGAAATAATTCTGAAAGGAATAGGCTATGTCAACGAGTTGAGCCCAAAATCAATGGACAATGTTATTGCTTATGGAGAAAAACTTTCTGCGCCCATAATCAGCGGAGCCCTTAACGACAAAGGAGTTAAGTCCACGCATCTCACTGGAGGAGAAGTAGGAATAGTAACCGACAACAATTACGGAGAAGCAGGCCTTCTCATGCAGGTGACCAAGTATCAGGTTAGAAGAAGACTTGAACCTCTGCTAAAAGAAGGACATTCTCCAGTAGTAACTGGTTTCATTGCCGCAACCCAGAACGGAGAAACCACAACACTGGGCAGAGGAGGATCAGACTACACTGCCACCATCCTAGGAGCCTCCCTAGAAGCGGACGAAGTGTGGATATGGACAGATGTTGATGGACTAATGACGGCTGACCCCAAAATCGTTTCCTCAGCCAAAACTATCACCGAAATGTCATTCCAAGAAGCCACAGAATTAACTATTTTCGGAGCCAAAGCTATGCATCCCCGAGCACTGGAACCAGCACGAAAAGAAGGAATTCCTGTTAGAATAAGGAGTGTCTTCAACCCAGACAATCAGGGAACATTGATAACAAAAGAAAAGAAAGTCAGACATGAAGATGGTGTTAAAGCTGTAACCTTAGTCAAGAACGTGGCAGTGATTACCGTCAGCGGAGCAGGCATGGTCGGTGCCCCCGGAACAGCCGCCAAAGTCTTCGAGGTCCTGGGAAAAGAAAACATCAACATCTTGATGATTTCTCAAAGTGTCTCAGAATCAAACATCTCTCTTGTTATCCAACGAAACCTGCTGGAACGGGCAGTCAACACCTTAGAAATCGCTTTATTAGGCAGAGATTTCATCCGCGAAGTAGTGTCTGAAGACGACGTATGCGTAGTCGCAGTTCTAGGAGCAGGAATGAAGGGAATGCCTGGGGTGGCTTCAAGAATATTCTCAGCCGTAGCAAAGGAAAGCATAAACGTTCGCATGATTGCTCAGGGTTCCTCTGAGCTTAACGTCTCCTTTGTAGTGAAAGAAAAGAATGGAGCAAATACGGTTAGGGCAATACACAAGGAATTCAAGTTAAACGAAAAATAGTCAGCAAAACAACACATCTATTTCTAGAAAAGAATAATGTTTTAAACTTTCATGCATGACCTTGTAGTTGTGATGAGGGACACCATTCTGAGCCCACGTGATGATGAGATGGAGCGACTCTGACACAGCTTTACGGTTCCCCGACAAAGATAGTTGAGGACCAATAGACGCTTAGGCTGCAATGAAAAGTTGCCATGCTGAAAAGCGGATGACCCCAAAAGCGACACAACACGTAACCTTTATGAAGTACACTTTAGGAACAGTTACCGAAAGGAAACGCGATCATTATGGCACGACATCACGGCATGACAAAAAAGACCGCTAAAAAGAAACAGAAGCGAGTAAAAAAGAAGAGACAGAAACGACGGAAGAGGTAAAGCTACGGCTGATCACCGTTTCTCCTATCCTATTTTTGAGCACAAAAAGCACAGACCAGAACAAGCTCAAACAGCTTTTGCTTGATAAGGTCACAGACAATAAATTCATAGAGGCTTTCAGGTAAAAAGCAAGCTTGTTAAAGAGGGGACAGGGATAAACAGCCAAATGTAAAGTGCAATAATCAGCATCAGAACAGTAATTAGAACCATCGTGATGTCTGCCCGTTTCAGATTAAGTTTGTAAAGGTTTGTGCGTTTGTCGCTGGCGCCCCAAGCTCTAGACTCCATGGCTTCCGCCAGCTCTAAGCTCCTTCTTATGGCGTTAACAATCAAGGGAATGAGGATTGGAATGTAGTTTCGCACTCGTTTAATGAAATTCCCGCTCTCCAGCTCCAACCCTCTAGCCTTCTGGGCATCCATAATAGTCTGTGCCTCGTCTGCCAGAACAGGCACAAAACGGACTGCGGTGGTGAAGGCAAAACAGAATTCGTATGGGACATGACTTTGCTGCAAAGCCAAGCCCAGATGGTCTGGTGAAGTTGTTAGAAAAAACACTGAGAATGAAGCAATTAGAACAACAAAACGTAGTGTCATAGCTGCTGCCCGCTCAAAAAGGGCGAAATATTCCATGGAAGTGTCGATTGCTCCATCAACATGTGGAATACTGGAGGAGGGGTAAAAGTATCCGAAAATGAAGTTGGTTGCGAAGATGAAGACTGCCAAAAGTGCTGCGCCTCTTAGGGAACGTAGCCACTGTCGGTTAACTCGTGCCATAAACACGAATGGTAATGGTATAAAAAACAGGACAACCAGAGCCAGAAACTGATTGAACATAATAGCCATTACAAAGAGGATGCAGACAAAAAAGAATTTAACTCTTGGGTCTAGATTATGAATCACCGAAGAAACTTTTCTGAACTTGAAGCCTTCAAAGACGCTCATTTTCTTCTCCTCAGGTGTTCTAACAGAATTTTGGTGGCTTCATGAACATCAATAACGTCTGTTGGCAATCCTAAATCAGCAAGCCTCAAGAAAATCTGTGTTATCTGCGGAGGTACAATTGAAGCCTGTGCCACCAACTGTGGGTTCGTCAACACTTTTTCTGCTTTGCCCGAAACCAAAATTTTTCCTTGACTCATCAGTATGACGTGGGGGTTGCATTCAGCAACAAACTCTACATCATGAGTGACGACAACCACAGTCTTCTTCTGAGCATTCAATTGTATAATAAACTGCTGAAGCTTCTCTTTCTGTTGATGGTCCTGACCAATGGTTGGTTCGTCCATAACGATTACTTGAGGATCCCAAGCAAGGATTGAAGCCAAAGCAACCCGTTTTCTTTCTCCGCCACTAAGCATGAAAGGCGACGTCTTCCGATACTGCTCGATGTCCAGAAGGTTCAGAGCCCAATCAACCTGCTTCTTTATGGTTTCTCCTTCAAAACCAAAATTTTTGAGAGCAAAAACAATTTCGTCTTCTACGGACTCACTGAATAGTTGGTGGTCAGGGTTTTGAAACACAAAACCAACGTTTCGGGCTAGTTTGGCAACGCTTATTTGTTGGGTGCTTGTGCCGTTAACCAGAACTTCCCCCGTGGTTGGCTTCAAAAGTCCGTTAAAGTGCTTTACTAAGGTTGTTTTTCCTGCCCCGTTCTGTCCCATGATAGCCAAAAATTCTCCATCCTCAACTGTTAGGTTAATTCCCTTTAGTGCTTCGAGCCCAGTTGGATAGCTGAAATGTAAATCTTTGACTTCAATCATGGTTCAGCATCTCCAGCAAAAGATTTGCAGTTTCTTCGGTGGTCACTGGAACAGTCTTCAGAGTTACTCCCTGCCTTTTGAGGTGCTGGTACAGTTTTGTTGCTTTTGGGATTCCGACCCCAATCAAGCGGGCTTTTTCAGAGGTGAAGATTTCTCTGGGAGTACCCGTTAGGGCTACTGTGCCTTCATTCATAACAATTACTTTGTTGGCGTATTTTGCGGCTAGGTCCAGCCGATGCTCAACAAGAATGATGGTGATGCCCAGTTTCTTGTTTAACTCATTGATTACTTTGAATATTTTTTCGGCTCCTACAGGATCAAGAAATGATGTGGGCTCATCCAGTACCATGATATCGGGCTGCATTGACAACACAGAGGCTATGGCGACCCGCTGTTGTTGTCCCCCTGAGAGTTCATGAGGAGGTCTTTCACTAAGCTCTGAAATGCCTGCCATTTGGAGCGCCCAATCAACACGTTTTCTCATTTCGTCTCTGGGCATTGCAGAGTTCTCTAGACCGAAGGCTACATCTTTTTCTACTGACAGGGCGAAGAGCTGATTTTCGGGATTCTGAAAAACAAGACCTACGTGGCGGGCGAGTTCATGAATTTTGTGGTCAGCTACTTTGAGACCCGAGACTGTGATTTCTCCTTCTAATGTTCCGTTGTAGAAATGGGGTACGAGACCGTTGAAGGTTCGGCAGAGGGTTGTTTTTCCACAGCCGCTGGGACCTGTAAGAATGACGAAGTCTCCTTTGTTTATGGTAACGGACACGTCTTGGATGGAGGGTGTTGTTGCTCCCGGATAAGTGTATGTTAGGTCTTTGGTCTCTATTATAGCCAATGTTTGACTCGCCAACGTATTGCAACTTTTTAAATCATTTAAGAGTAGCTACCCAAAAAAGCGTCATCATAATTTCTGTTTAAACAATTTTTTACAAAAGCTCAAACAAGCATCCACATCTCCAGCCCCATTCGCTCCAGCAGAAAGAGAATGCCCCCCACCCATTCCACCAAGAAACTTGCCTAACGGCTTCGCCAAATCACGCCCCATATGAACTCCAGTCTCAATATAAAAATCGCGGGAAGCTCTAAAGCTGACCTGAATTCTGTTCTGCCTTTTTCCAGCAACAACAGCAACATGTGCACCCAAAGCAAGAAGTCCCCTGCAGGCTGAGGCTTGGTATGCGCTGACATGAGAGAAGGCAATCAGCCAACCCTTCACTTTTAGTAGTTTGATTCTTTCAGCAGCCTTTAGTCGTGCTACACGCTCTGGAGGCTCCATGGGCAATGAAAGAACTGAAAGGGTTTCTTGGGCGTTTACTCCCGTATCTGCAAGCTCAGCCACAACTTTGAGAGTGTCAGAGGTGGCTATGATGAAATGTCTCGTGTCGAAGGATATTCCAAGAAACAAGGCTTTTGCCTCATCCATAGACGGCTTAACTTCTGCTTCCTTGAACAGCCGATATACAAGCTCACAGGTAGACGAAACAGTTTCGTCTAACACAGAAAGGTTTGCCCGTTCTTCAGTTTCAGGATGGCTCGCATGATGATCGATAACAAGCATTGGTTGAGTGGTATTAATTCGTGTGCTCCAATCATCTAGCTGCTGAACAGTGTTTGTGTCCAGTAAAACGATTAGGTCAGCTGCTTCTATACGAGGCTGGTCCGTAAGCTCTATGGGCAGATGAGCCATCATTGCTTTTGATAGTTTGCTAGTTCCCGATGCCGCCGCAATCTCTGTTTCTAAACCAGGTCTTAGGCGATTTAGTAACCCTTTGAAGGCGTATGCAGCACCTATGGCATCTGGGTCAGCATTGTGGTGACATAACAGAACAGCTAGCTTCGCGTCCAGCTTGTCGATTAGTTCAGTTATTTCTTGGATTTGCACTGAAGTTCCCTCAAATATTCTTCAATGTGAGCGAAGGCTCGTTTTGTTGCTTCTTTTGTTAGAGCTTCGACATCGAAGTCTTTCATGAGGGGTGACAGAACAACTGACACGTCAACGTTAACTGTTAAGGGTTTTGTTCCTTCAGCGTCGACTGAAATGTCGAGGGTGACGATTCGGCTGGCGGAAACTTTGGATAGAACATACTGTCTGGCAGCCCCTTCCGCCCCTTCACAAAGCTCTGCAACTTGTTCAATGGCGAGTTCAGGGATGCCTATGTCTTCCAAGCGGTTTTCATCCTAAGGAGGAACCTGAAACTGGACGCAGATCTTGCTGCAGCTTTTCCTGTAGCTCCTTCACTTGGGTTCGGAGACGCTCCTCTTGTTTGGTCAGAACGTCAACCCTCATCTTCACTAGCTCTTTTCGGTCAGCCAAATCTGCCGAAACCTTAATTTTTTCTGCCTTAACAAGAAGGGCACCAATTGACTTGTAAACAACGGCGTCATCAGCCAGTTTTTCCAGTTCATTTGTGGCATTTTGAGTCTCGGTTAATTGCAAGGTTAGTTGCTGTTTCTGTGCCATTACTCCTTGCAGGTTCTGCTGTAATTGCTGAAGCCTAAGTAAACGTTGCTGAATTTGGGGTGGAAGTTGGGAAATTTCTTCGCTCATTATATACTCCTCAAATAAATCTCTGAATTCTTCCAGCTTAAAAATACTTGGCTCATATTAAGCATTCTGCATATCAAACTATTTTGTTAACTTCTGAATGTTCATTGCCACGGCAATTAATCGTAGATAAGAGTTCATTGCTGCTCGTAATGCTGAAGTGTCTGTGGCTCTGAAATCCAAAATTAAATTCTGTCCTTCAGTCTTCATGTCAACCTTTGAACGAGAAGTAGATGATGTTTCGGTTTCTGGTTTCAGCGCCCCTAAAACTATATTCAGCGATTTTTCAGACGAAAAATTTAGGCGAATAACAGCTTGAGCCTTCATGATGAAACGTCCCAAATCAGTTTTGAAATGGTGATTCTGGGTCCTATTTCGACCATTTGCTGAAGGCGTTTAAACGTAAGTTGAAGGACACCAGAACAATCAAAGGAAAGATGCATTGCGATAACATGTGTTCCAGCTACATCATCCAAATAATGAGCAGGTAAACCAAAAAACTGAGACAACTGACCAGCAATTTTATCCGTCGCTAACGAGTTTTTAGGCGCAAAGGTAATTACAGAAGATTGCCCATGTTTCTTTACGCTCTTGAATTCTCTACGTAGCTGAATCCCCTTTATCAGCATCAGCGGAGGAACAAAATCTAGTCCACTTGAGCCTAATCGGTAGAGACTGATTCTTCCTGGTCCTCCCTGCCACCTGTCAACCACAACAATCTTTTCTGCCTCAACTTCAATAGCCTTTTCAGCTATTCCATCCAAGCTCATTTTGCCGCGGTTAACCCGCACAGTATCAGGAATGGAGTTAGCTAAATCACGGCAGAATGTTCGTATCCTTCCAGTTGGTCTCCGAGAGGTAGTCAACAATATCATAGCTAATCCACCTCACCGAAGAACGGTGATCCCAGAAAGCCTAATTCCCTAACGTCTTTTAGGTTTCTGAGGAGGACAAACTCTTCACTTGGCGCTTTGCTACAACCCCAAGTTTTGTGACTGGAGTGTATGCGCCGCCAGAGAAGGTGAGGTCACATTTTCTGCAGTTCCAGATGCCGACGCTTACGCGCTTGACGGCTTCAGAAGCACAGTGTGGACATTTGTGGATTTTTTTTGCTTCTGTGACGACTTTCACGTAACGTTTTCTGACTGTTGCACCGTAGCGAGTGCCAAGCCCTCTAGTAGGTCCAACTTTTTTTGTTTTTCTTCCCATCAGCTTTTAACCACGATTTTTCTTAGTTCTTCAGTCTTTTCTAATGCAGTTTTAATTGCATCTAATATTTCTTCCTTAGTGAAGTAGCCTGAGCCGCCACCCTTCTGTATTGCACAGACGTTTCCGTCCTTATCCAATGTCATCGTTAATCTAGCGTCCATAACCTGTTCTTCGTCAAGATCAGTGTCCATCAAGATTTTGTCGCCTATCTTAGCAAAAGTTACAGCTATCGGATAGTTAACCATTGGAAGAGGAGTATAACCTGGCTTCTTGACAATCTCGCCGTCTACCACCTCATACTTGAACATTTTAGTGTTAATTAATGCAGCTAATGCTGCAATAGCCGATGCATCAATGAGATTTCCATCATGGTTAAGAACGTAAACGTCTACGAAAACCACGAAGACCAATTTCCCCGGCTCAACACAAAGGTTCTTCAAGTCAATAGCTTTTGATTCTCTTATGCCTCTGTCCACTACACGAGCTAGCTCCACAGCATCTTCTCCTGGTGGCCCAGGCTCAAAGTCTGGAGATGCTAGGGGCACAAGTTCAGCGTTTACTGTGAGAACACCCGTGTCAGGTACGTCTGGAAAGGGTGTGCCGGTGGAGATTTTCACGCCCACTATGACTTCGGTTTTTCCTAAGAGCACTCGGGCGGAGCCTTCTGCGCGTTCGATCACTCCTGACTCGATTTTGATGTCTCGATAGTCTGTTGGTTTTCGTCCATCTGTTCGTTTTCCACTCGCAAGGAGTTCAATAATTCGTTTCTTCTTAACACGTATAACAATTGGTGAGGTCATTCTTCTTCAACCTCCTCAACAACATATTTTGATTTTAACGCCTCTTTTTGTTTGGCATAAAGCTGTTTGCAACCCTCAACAGCCATGTTGATGGCTTTCTCAAATTCCTCTGGTGACAAGTTGCCGTCCATCTGAAGCAGTGTTATGGCTTCAAGGTTAGGCATGTAAGCGACGGGCACATCAGCTTCACCAATTTTATCTTCTGTATCCATAAGATCTAATGCAATCTTCCCGTCAGCTTTACCAGCTGCACAAGCTACAACCAAATCCCGCATTGGAATTCCCGCATCAGCTAATGCAAGAGCGGCTGTGGTGATGCCTGCGCATCTTGTTCCTCCGTCTGCTTGCAGGATTTCAATGTAGACTTGAATTGAGGTTTTTGGATAGTATTCAAGGAAAACTGCGGGCTCTAGCGCTTCTCTGATGACTTTGGAGAGTTCGATATCTCGTCTTGAAGGTGCTGGAGATTTTCTTTCATCAACTGAGAAGGGTGCCATGTGATATCGGCATTGTATTACAGCACGGTCCTGCTGGGCTATGTGTCTTGGGTGTGCCTCTTTAGGTCCGTAGACGCCAACAAGAACCTTATTTCTTCCCTGTTCCAGATAGGCTGAGCCATCAGCATTTGGAAGGACTCCAACCTCCATTTTTACGGGTCTTAACTCGTCTAATTTTCTTCCATCTAATCTGATGCCCTTTTTATCAACTAAGGTTTCAGGTTTTTTATTTGACAGAGTTTCTGTCTCTTTTTTAGTTTTCTTTTTAGTTGCTTTCAAGTGATTTCCTTTCCTTTATAATCATTTCAGTTACGCGATCAGTCAAGCCGCTTGTATGGGATTCAGCCTCAATCTTGCGAAGAGCCATTATTGCGAGCCGTTCATCTTCAGGGGACCTGCCGCTGATTAGAATCCAACCGTTTTGTCCAATGGTTAATTGGCACCCGGTTTCTTTCTTTATCATTCCTACCATAGAGCCCTGTCTGCCGATAACTCGCGGAATCTTTGTGGGAGTAACTTCGATGAGTTGCCCCCTCATAATTTTCCCTAAACCTGGCTCACGAACAGTCAATATGGGGTCGCGGGTTCGGTCGTATGCAATGACCTTTGCTATTATCAGGTCTCCAACATCAAAAATGGATGGCAAGTCTGTTGTTTCAGGCTTGAAAGAACGTTCGACAACATCGGATGCTCTAAGTCTAGCAAGATGTGGAGCTTTGATGTCAATTACCCAACCGCCAGGCGTGGTTTCAACAATTTTGCCGATAACCAAGTCTCCCGGGGCAGGAACGTAAAATGCCTTTAACGCAACGACTTGAACCCTTTTTCCGTTGTAGTCAACAAGTCCAAGACGGTTTGCATATATTTTTCCATTATTTTTGTAGGTGCTGTCTCCTGACACGTAATCGCCTTCAGCAAGAAGGTCACCAGGAGCAACAAGCTGTTTCTTTTCATAAAAAACTGGCATTTTTTTCCATCTCAACAAGTTTTTATTATTTTATCATTTTTGCTTCAAGATTTCCTTTAGTTATTTTCCCCAACGTATCCAAAAAAGGTCCGTAGCTACCAGCAGACATCTCAACTACGGCAATCCACGATCCGTCAGCCTGCCATTGATCCTTTTTTAGTGTGCCATATCCTTTTACGGAGCCGTAGGCTTTGCTTGCATGTTCTGCGGGTATGCGAACTGCCACTGTGATTTTCTCCATTTTAAGTGGTATAATCGGACGTAAGAGCTTTATTATTTCTTTTGATTGCTCTTCTACGCCTTTTGAGGGATCAATGGAAAAATGAATCTGCTTCATTGCTTGTTCAATCCTTAATGGAGGATGGGGAAGATTTGTTTTCGGATCAATACATTCACGTGATATGAAGGAAACGATTTGTTTCCGTTTGTCTTCAACAAGCTGTTTCCTCTGTTCCGTAGTTAACTGCAAGGTGCCCTTCTTAAGGATTACCTCAGCAATTTTTATGGGGTCTATAGTTCCAAAAACTGCCTGCAGCCTCTCCTCCGATGCCTTTGTGCCTTTTCCTGCGTCAGTGAAGATTGTTTCCGTAGCAAGAACTTGAGAAACAGTAGTGGTTTTTCCTAGCCTGTATGCTAGGGCGGGCTCAGGTTTGGTTAGAATTTCGAAGTGGTCGCCATCATGAGTGATGCGCGCAATGGTGTAGCGGTCGCTCATTAACTTTCACTGCCCTCAAGCCCTCGCTGCATGTTTTCGATTTCCTCATCGCTTATTACTTCGAGCTTCTGGGTTTCTGCTGGAATGACGTTGATTTTGATTCTTTTTGGTTCTCCTCTCGCTACTAGGGCTTGAGTCAGACATTTGACAGCAAGTTTTTTGGCGTCATCTAGGCTGAGGTCCTCGCGGTATTCATCTTTCAGGATACCCTCAACTGTTTCGCGTCCAATTCCTACAGCTACGGCTTTATAGCCTCTGTAGGAGCCGCTTGGGTCGGTTGAGAAGACTCTGCTTCCTGTTTTGTCGATTCCACCAAAAATTATGGATACTCCGAAGGGTCTTACTCCTGCGTGTTGAGTGTAAAGTTGTTTGATGTCTCCGACACGTTTTGTCATTATTTCAACATCTATGGGCTCATCATATGTCAGTCGGTTACTTTGAGCGAAAATTCTGGCTTGGTCAATTAGTATTCGAGCGTCAGATCCTAAACCGACAACCGCTGCTCCAAGATGGTCATCTACAGCGTATAGTTTCCAAGTGAAGTTGGTATCTTGAAGTTTTGTTTCAATTTTTTCTTCTGCTCCTAAAACTATTCCCTCAGAGCAGGCGATTCCGATGATTGTTGCCCCACGATTTACTGTTTCGAGGGCGTACTCAACCTGAAATAGGCGACCATCTGGAGAAAACACGGTGATGGCACGATCATAAGCTCCGGGTGCGGCAAATACAGACAAATCATACACCTCATACATGAACTACGTTTTGTCTCTTTTGTAAGGAAACGGAACTAAAAACCTTTTCGTATCTAGCACGACTTTTGTCTAATAACAACTACATATTAGTATCTTAATATTACTTCATTGTTGAAAAATAGCTTTTTTTCAGAAAATCTAAGATAAGCTACAGTTTTTGGGCAACGACCATGACATGGGCTTTGTCATAGGGTTCAATGCCAACAACTTGTTTAATCATGAATCCTCTGCCTTCTAATATGGAAACTTCTTTCCTGAAAACCACAGACGGCTCCTTAGTTACATCTATGCTCTGAGCCTTAATCGCCAACATCACCCAGCCCCCATCAACTAGAAACATATCAGCATTATCAGCCAAAACCCGAGCCTGCTCAGGCTGAGCCACATCACAGTAGATGCTATCCACCCGCTGTACCATCCGCGAATAAGACTCGGGCAACCGTGCATCAGCCAAAATCGGCGACATGTTATAGCGGAAGGCGCAAACATTGTTAATCAGCTCTCGTAGGGAACGGGAAGCAAACTCAACACAATAAACGTGACCGTCTTCGCCAACAATATCTGAAACGTGACTTGGGGTTGTTCCTGAAGCCGCCCCCAAATACAGCACCTTCTGTCCTGAATTTATTGGCACAGTTTCTAGACCTTTGAGTATGGCAGCTGAAAGCTTGCTTCTGAAAGGGTCCCACAGCCTGTACTCGATTTGTTTGTTTTTGAGGAGGCGCTCGCCATAAACAGAGGTCCCCGGAGTCAAGTTTTTGGTGCCTAGTTTTCTTGTTCCATCCTCGACCGTGACCCAGTAAATTTCTGGAAAACGGGGGTGAGGCTTAACGTTAATGACCACGTTTCTTTCTCCGCGGCTGCTTTCTATCTCTAGGTTTCTTGGTTACAGGCTTTTTTGGTGGAGGCGGCGGATCCTTGTCATATCTTTCCTTGATTTCTGCGATTCTCTTTTCAAGGTCTGCATTCAGTTTGTCGCCCATAAAACTGCCCTTGAAGGCATCAACTCTAGCAGCTATACTTAGTTTTCCAGCCAACGCTCTGGCTATCTTTCCACGT
Organism: Candidatus Bathyarchaeum sp.; assembly: GCA_016930555.1. Classification (GTDB taxonomy): domain Archaea; phylum Thermoproteota; class Bathyarchaeia; order Bathyarchaeales; family Bathyarchaeaceae; genus Bathyarchaeum. The sequence goes on along the minus strand of JAFGGM010000002.1, from coordinate 10,010 downwards.
TGCCAACGTTTCGAATCATGAATAAGGGGATGCTGAAAAATTATTCCATGTTTAGGAGGACGCGCCTTAGTCTTCAAAGACCTAAACAGTGCCTTCTCTGCGCCCAAGACTTGGATTGTGCTTGCAGGCAACTTAGCCAAGTTCAGCAGTCCACCAGAAAGGGCTAATAAGCGAGCTCCTAACAGGGGTCCGCCAACTGCCTTAAGGTTGGGGGCAACATCTTCCATGACCGAATCCACGTACTTCTCCAACGATTGCCGCACACTGTAGAGCTCAAGGACGTTTTTGCACATGCCCTGAATTTGAGCTAAGTCTTCATCACCTAAATCAGCTCCCATAGACGATTCAGCAACCATAGCAATTGATTGGGCTTTTTTGCTGGGCAAACCCTCTTTTTCAACGTTTTCAGCGGTAAAGTTTTCTCTTGTTCCCAAATTAACTACGAGACGGGCGTAGGTTTCATGCTTGTCAAGTAGTCGGTCCAGTTCTGGATAGTGGAGACCAAACCACTCCCGTAACCTGCTCATGAACACATTCAAGGACTTGTCCAAATCATCAACAGATTGAACCGCCTGAGCAACCAGCAAATCACGTTTTTCAATGGTTGTTTTCACTTTCATCTTAGCCAATTCAATCGAAACATTATGAACACGAACACGAAGCTGCTCTGGTTTCTCCACAGCCTCTAGCTCCAAAGCAAATTTTTCTAAGTTATCTCGAAGCAGAGCACCCGCTTCTGATGATGTTTCTGTGGTCACTTCAATGTTCATCTTCTCGCCAACTGTCCGAGCCATTTCAGTGTTCTCAAAAACAAATTGTGTGTAACCTTTTTCTTGCAGTTTGTTAACCAAACTTTGGATTTCCTCGAGTAGCTTTCCTTCCTCTATCTTCAGGAGCCTTTGCGCCGTTTCCTGAGGGTCTTCGGGAAAGAACACTTTCTCGACAAGTTTGTTGTCTTCACCGAAGCCAAACACGCCAATTACAGATTCAACTATTGTAGCCTTCACAGGTTTCCCATCCATCATATAATCATATTAGAGTACGTTTCCTAACCTTTATCTTGGCAGTGGATAACTTTTACTACAAAGAGGAAAAAAGAAAGATGACAGAACGCCTTGCCACCACAGTGGCTGGACTCAAACTTGCTAACCCCACCATGCTCGCCTCCGGCATCCTAGGATACACCGGGCTATCCCTAAAAACTGTGATAGATGCAGGAGCAGGAGCCGTAGTAACAAAGTCGATGGGATTAGAACCAAGAACAGGCTACCCTAACCCAACCGTTGTCCAGACCGACTGCGGATTACTCAACGCCATGGGCTTACCCAACCCAGGAATCAGCCACTTCAAAGAAGAAATGAAACAGCTAAAAAGGACGGGAGTCCCCATCATTTTGAGCATTTATGGTTACTCGTTAGAAGAATTCGTTAAGGTTGCTGAAGCCGCAGCGGAGATGGGTGCAGACGCTATAGAATTGAATGTGTCCTGTCCCCACATAGAAAGGGCTGGAGCAGAGATTGGATGCGACTCCACATTGCTAACAGAAATCGTGAAACAAGTAAAAAAAGCAATTAACGTACCAGTGATCGTGAAGTTGACGCCAAACGTCACAAACATAGCTGAAATCGCCAAAGCCGCAGAAAAAGCTGGAGCAGACGCAATAACTGCCATAAACACTATCAAAGCTATGAGCATCGAAACCGAAACAGCTAGACCATTGTTAGCCAACAAGTTCGGTGGATTATCAGGACCAGCAATAAAACCCATAGCCGTCAGATGCATCTACGATGTTTACAAGTCAATTGATGTCCCAATTATTGGCTGTGGCGGAGTAGCAAATTGGCGGGACGCCATAGAATTGATGTTGGCGGGGGCATCGGCGGTTCAGATAGGAACAGCCATCGCCTTCAAAGGACCAGAAGTCTTCAGTTCAGTCACAGCAGGAATCGACGCTTACCTTAATAGAAAGGGCTTCAAAAACTTGAAAGAGCTCGTGGGACTAGCCCACAACCATTAGAGAAACTGAACATTGTTTGCGTACGCTATATATTTGATGTGCGTCAATCTCTCTTAACAAAGTGAACATCAGAGAAAAGGAGAAAACAATCAGTTGAAGGCTCATTCACCAAAATCGTCTCCGGTGCCACCAGAGTTCGATTCTGTTAATCGCATGAGAGTCACAAAAATTTTGGACATAAAACAAGAAAACTGTGATATTAAAACGTTCACTTTTGTGGATGAACTGTGCGGAAAGGCTGAGCCTGGACAGTTTGTTATGGTTTGGATACCGGGAGTTGATGAGATTCCCATGAGCTTGTCAGGCATAACCTCTGAGGGGCGAACTTCGATAACTGTCCATGATGTTGGAGACGCCAGCAACGCTCTTCACCAAAAAAAGGCGGGAGACCAGATTGGAATAAGGGGACCATTCGGCAACGGCTTCGTTCCAGTGAAAGGAAATGTGATGGTTGTGGGAGGCGGAACCGGACTAGCGCCGTTACTGCCGTTGACTGAGAGGCTTGTGAAGGTTGCAGACAAAGTGACGGTTTTGAGTGGCGCAAAATGCGTAGATAATCTCTTGTTCATTGATCGAGTGACAAACGTTCTTTCTGGTGTGGATTCAGAGATTGTCATTACAACAGATGATGGTAGCTACGGAGTAGAATGTGTAGTCACTGATCAAGTAGAACTGAAAATGGAAAAAGAAAAGTTTGACATGATTTACACTTGTGGTCCAGAACAGATGATGTATGGAATGTTTGTGTTGGCAGAACAATACAAAGTTCCTCTTCAAGCCAGTTTGGAGCGGATGATGCGGTGTGCCATCGGCTTGTGTGGCAGCTGCCAAATAGGCAAATTACGAGTCTGTAAAGATGGACCAGTTCTGAACTCCGAACAGTTGAGGAGTGTCAAAAAGGAGTTTGGAAATTTTCGTTTGGATTTGACAGGAAAAAGGGTCAAGCTTCAGTAAAATAATCACGCAGGATAGTTTGGGGATGATTTACCCAAAAAAAGTCTACTTCAAAGACAAAGTTTTCATGGTTGACGAGCATGTTTATGAGCCAGCTGAAGACACGTTTCTGTTAGCCGAAAGATTGACGGTTACGAAGGACGATGTTGTGTTGGATGTAGGAACTGGCTGCGGGATTCTAGCTGTTTTTGCGGCGGAGAAAGCAAAACGAGTTGTGGCTGTTGACGTAAACCCCTACGCCATAGAATGTGCCACTAACAACGCACAAACAAATGACGTGAAAGAGCGGATAGAGTTTCGGCAGGGAGACCTGTTAAAGCCCATCAAACAGAACGAAAACTTTGACCTGATTCTATTCAACTCGCCGTATCTGCCTTCTGAGCCTGATGAAGAAGAAAGCTGGATTGGAAAAGCGTGGGCAGGAGGATCCGATGGAAGAACAGTAATTGACCGGTTTCTGGTGGATGCTCCCAATTTTTTGGCGGATGGGGCCAAGATTCAGCTTGTTCAATCGTCCCTCTCTAATGTTGACAAAACAATCCAAATGTTCAAGGAAAGAAACATGCGGGCAAAGGTTACTGCCCAAGTAAAATTTTCCTTCGAGAACATAGTTTTGATTGAAGCTGAACGCTAAAAGTTGTTGTTTTTTGCCAGAGTTGAAAGGGCTGCGACTCCGGAAGCCCAGACTATAAAGGTTGCATACCACACTGGAAAAGCTGACTCATAACAACAGATAATATTATGATATACTGAGACTAGCAGTAGCGAAATCCAGCAGCCTATGGTCCAAAACAGTTTCATGTGCTTCATGACCTAATACAAGGTAGCCATCTAGGTAAAAGTGTTCAGAATCGTCAATAATGCTCATGAATATTGAGTTGAAATTAGGTTCTGAAGAAAAATTTGCAGCCTATCTTTTGGGTTCTGCCGTTCTTTCAAAGAGCCATGTTCGAAAATGGAACTTGATCACGTCCTTTGTGCAGGTGTTAGATGAAAGGTAATCTTCAAAGGACAAACCTCTGACTTGCAGAAACTCTCTGAAAAGAGCCCCATCATCAACGTCGCTACAAACAAAATCATCCAAAACAACATATTGCACCCTGAAACTTTGTGGTCCCACAGGCTCAACAGCCTTAATTTCTGCCCTGAGGCTTCCTGTGATGTCTTCGAGGTCATAGATGAAGTCTTCAAAGTATTCGATTACGCTACAACTCTTGCAGAAAGATCCTTCAAATTCGATGATGAAACCGCCTTTTTCTGCTCCAACAAGCTTCGCTGTTGCTTCAGGACTTCGATACTTGTTGTAAACGGTTATAGCTCTTGAAACCAATTCAGCCAAAGGGGAGCCTGCATCGTCTTTCATCGAATCTCTCAATATTCTCCAAACTTTTTGGGATATTTCAAGGTTTCCTAAAAAAATCAGCCAGAATACCGTAACTGTGAGGCATTAGATTAATTGAAACCTACTTTCCTTTGTTCGTCAATTCGCTTAGCTAAGTTCAGGTGTTAGAGCTTACATAAACGCATATGCATGTAGGCTCTTGCTTATTCCAAGTTTTTTGACTATTTCTTCTGGTGTTTTGTTGTGTGCAATTTTTTTAAGAGAGAACAAAGGAGTTTGTTAGTTAATCCGTGAGGGAAGAAAATTGCGCCACTACTATGTTTACATTCTCCGCTGTAAGGACGGCAGCTACTACACTGGACACGCAAAAGACGTAGAAAAACGCTTTGAAATGCACAAGAAAGGACGAGGAGCAAGATACACTCGAATGCACGAACCAGAAGAACTGGTGTACATCGAACAGCTCGAGAACCGCGGCGAAGCCATGAAGAGAGAACGGATGATAAAAAAGTTCAGCCATGACCGGAAGCAACAACTGATATTTGAAAACGGCACATCGGCACATGTTAAAAAAGCTGATGTTTAGGAAAGCATGACACAGTAGTGGCGTGTGGGAAAAGATAAAAGCTTGATCTGATGTTGAGGCTACGAGAAATATGGTTCTATATGTTGTATATCGGGCTCCAAAAGAGTCCACAGGCAGAAGCACTATCCCTAATAGATTGAAAGCTCTCGGTTGTCAGCAGTTACATACAGCATTCTGGAAAATCGATGAAAAGAAAGCCAAGCAGGTCCTTAAAGTGCTTGAGAATAATCAGCCAATACTTCTAAAGCGTTTAAGGGAAATCAAGAATCCACAGTTGGCAAAGAAGAAGGAATTTGCTGGACTCGGAAGTTTAGTGTTGGTGTTTTTTAGACTTCCAAAGGGTGGAAATAGGGAGAAAGTCAAGAATTTTCTAAGAAGAGCACCTTGTATACGGTTGCGCCGTTCTGTTTACGCCTTTTCCCAGAAGCAGTCATTCTATGACAAAGAACAGAAAGTTGTTGACGCCTTGAAATTCGCTAATTTCATCAGAGAGATGAAAGGAGAAGCAAAATTTATTTCACGAGTTATAGTCATAAACAGGACATCTGTCGAGCGGCTTCTGGAAGAAACCAGAGAACACATTGAAAAAGAATCTGCAAGTATTGTTGCTTCCTGCAAAGATCTTTACAGGAGAGCTCGCGATGGAAACGATTCAGGAATGCTGCGTGACCGTTTTCTGAGAATCAAAAGGAGATTTTCAACGCTGAAGAAGGTAACCGCTGTTTATGCGTTGTGGCTGAAAATTGACGTTTCAAAGACTATAATGAAAGCGTATCACAGTTTAAGAAAGGTTAATTCTGTTCTTTAACTGAAATAAAGTTGAAGCAGATTCCTTCAGGCTTCAATTTATTTTTGACAACGGTTAAATGTGACGCCGAGAATATTTTATGTAGACCTGTAATAGACATTGGGAATTCTACTCTTTTAGCTTCCCCAGAACTCAGGTGTAGGCGGCATAGGATTAAAATGGATAGTCTAAGGATGTCAAAAAAAATTCGGGTAGTTTTGAATCCCAAGAAAATCGAGAAGTGCTCAGAAAATAGCCTAGAGTTTTACACAAATTATGCTTCAGCCGTTTCTGGGACTCTAAAGAGACCAAGGTTCCAAAGATTTCTTAATTGGATAATCAAGAGGGAAGCGATTGAGAAAAAGGCTGTCAAGGATATTCAGGTCAGAGTGTTTCCGTTTGAAAAAAAGAATGGAAATTTCCTTGCCGGCAGATGTAACAATGAGGGAATAATTCAAATTTTTCCTAAGAGACGAAGCGTTCTTCAAAAGAAGCTACAGAAACACACAAAAGAGAAGATTCGTTTTTATCTTAAAAGCAGAGCAATAGCAGCCTTGATACATGAGGTGCTTCACTTGAAATATGAAGGAAATGAAAGCAAAGTGAGGCAGCTTACAAAGAAGTATTTCAGCACATTTTTCCATAAACAAGATGTGAGCGCTGAGAGAGTCGAAAGTGTTAAAAGCATACTTTTTTCTGATTAGATTGCATTTGCATTAATTCCAACTTCACATTATTAACAATTAGGCAAATTATATTCGACTAATTATGTGAACAAATCCCAAATTCAAAAGTAACTCGAACAATAAGTCTAAAACAGCGTTTTAATTAGAAATAAACTAAAATAAACCTCTTATTCTAAATTATAAGTTTAAATATTGGTTCTATATTAATAAAGACCTAATTTAATGTCCAATACTCCAAAAAGACCGCAATTAAACCATTTTTTTAGACGCAAAACGCTTATTTGATTTTTATGTGGTCGCTTTTTCATGGAAACCTAAAGGGAGGTGGAACATTATGGTTTTTGAAGAAGAAGACTGGGATGAATGGGAAGAAGATGACGAGGGAGAAGAAGACTGGTAAAAACTTCCCACATAACAACCTTTTATTAATTATCATTTTTCTATATCAAATTCACCGCCAAAACAGGCGACAAACAAAAAGAATGATAGAAAGAGTTTACCTTGGTCTCTTGTATAGCCCCATAATTTCAGCTTTTTCGATGGTATGTTTCTCGATTTTGTCAAAGAAATTGCGTTTGTTAAGACCGTCTGGGTGTTCAGTGTCAAGGGCATAGATGATGAAAAAGTATCTGTGTGTTCCTAGCGGCGGACAAGGTCCACCATAATGTGTTCTGCCGAAGTCATTCTGCACCTCTTTAGCTTCTTCAGGCAAACTTGCCTGCGCAATCTCTCTCACTTCCTTAGAGATACCATATACAAGCCAGTGAATCCACATTCCTCCATGAGCATCAGGGTCTGTAACGGCTAAAGCAAAACTTTTTGTTCCATCAGGAACGTATTCCCATGAAAGCTGGGGAGAGATGTTTCTTCCGTCACAGGTAAACTTCGAAGAGATGCTGCCGTTATCTACAAAATCTTTGCTTTTCAGTTTCATCGAGAATCCCAGAATCTAACTGTACAGTGTCAGATAAAAAATTTGCCAATTCAGGTCGCTGATGAAGCTGTAACAAATTATATCAATGCTAACTGCTCTAGTATTACACAAAGTAGGTATTGGGGGAAATTTTGATGGATGAACTTCGAGAAGTTGGAAAAATCGCCCATTTCTTTAGCCGAATTAAGGTGGCAGTTATTGATGTGACAGACACTATTTCGGTTGGGGATAGAATTTTTATCAAGGGACCAACCACAGACATTGAACAGACTATAAATTCCATGGAAATAGAGCACGAGAAAGTAAAGCAAGCAACGGCGGGTCAAAGCGTCGGAATGAAAGTGGACGGTTATGTGAGAGAGAATGATACGGTCTACAAGACAGACTGAATCAGCAAATAATTATAGCAATAGGGTTTACGCTGCTACATAGTTTGGCTTCACAAGAAATATCTTAGTCACAGTCCCAGTTGAACAAAGAAGAAGAGGTCCTATGCTAAATAAGATGACTGATTCAAGCCTCCAAGACATAATCAAATTCTTGGAAATTGCAGGAGTTCTAAAGCGGACGCAAAGAACAGGATGGGTTGACATTGGAGTGTATCAGCCCGAATCTGTTGCAGATCACACCTTCAGAACAGCAGTCTTCTGCATGCTTTACGCCGACATAGAAGAGTTAGACCCAATGAAGCTACTGAGGATGGCACTAATTCATGACCTTCCCGAAGCTATAATAGGAGACTTGATGCCCAACCAGAAAACAGCAGAAACCAGAAAGAAAGAAGAAAACGCCATTAACCAGATGCTAAGTCTCCTGCCGAAGACCCAAAGGGAAAACTACTTAGCAGTTTGGAACGAATACCAAGCAGGAAAAACGAAAGAAGCAAAGGCAGTGAGGCAGATTGAAAAGATTGAGATGGCACTACAGGCAAAGGAATACGAAAGATTTGGATCAGATCGCAGAAGCTTGGAAAGATTCATCGAAACCGCAGAAGAATTTACAGTCTGGCCAGAACTGAAACGGATTCTATCGTTAGTTTCGGAGGAAAATGAAAAATGAGTTTCAGAGAAAGATGGACAAAAGAGTTCACGAAGATACTGACAGACGAAGAAAGAATGGCTTTCAAGTTGTGGCTTGAATTTTCTCAGGGAAAAATTTCAGAAGGCGAATTCCAATCTAAGATGGACATCAAGGTTATGCCCAAGATGATTGGCAAAATGAGCGCAGCCAGAATGAATGCCTTAGAAGACGAAGTTGAACGCCTGAGAAAAAGAGTAGCAAGCCTAGAAAAAGCACGCAAAAAATAATAACAAGAATTATATGCGAACAGGCTTCTGAGGCAGTTTGCCGCTGCTGGAGCGCTGTTTCCTTCTGGGCTGACGTTTTTCTCTACGCAAAAAGTCACCTATGTCCAGAACATTCTTTACAGCAACTTTATTATTATCCAATTCTTCGTGGATGTTGTGCATTATTTTGCCGAATCCCAAGCATTCGTCGTGCTGATTCATGATAAGTGCATAGTTACCTTTTTTCAGGTTACCTCCCCTGAGTATTCCCTTTTTGAATATGTCTCTTCCGCAAATGAATAGCCATGCTGTTTTCTTGTCAACCACCAGCTTATTGGCTTTATGGTCTGCAATCATCGACAACAGGATGAAGCTAGGAAAGAAACTGTCGCCCTTTACGGCTCCAAGATAAAGACCAGCATAAAAGAAGCCTTTCGGAATCTGTTGTTTCATTTTTTTAGGCAAAAAGTAATACCTGTTTTTGTTCCTGACAACACAGCTTTTGTCCAAGGGAATGCTGGCATCAAGTTGCTTCACAAAATCGGTTATCTCCTTCATCATTACATCATCCCCTTTCTGAGTTTGCAAACAAAGAAGCCCTGAGTTTGGTCAGGCCAGATTCTTCGGCACTTTTTTATGGAGCTGTTAAGCTGTTTGCCAAAAACGTTTGTTAGCCCGTTTTGTCCATGGGACTTGATGTTGGCAACTTTGACGTCCAAGTTGGCTATTGCCCAGTCAATGTTCAGTTCGTTTTCTTCTGGTTCCATAGAACAGGTGGCATAAACGATTTCTCCTCCATCCCTCGTCACTTCAGAAGTCTCCTTCAGGATTTGTCTTTGACGACGAGCATTCCGATGAACATCCTCCATTGTTCTTTTGCTGAACCATTCCCTGTCGGTTATTGGATTTCCAGAACATGGAACATCTAAAAGAACACAATCAAACTTCATCTTCAACTTTGAGGCTTCCTTCGCGTCCATTTTATAAACTGCTGTGTTCGTTACGCGGCATCGTTCAAGCTGGTTGACTAGTGCAAACATTTTTCGCTCCTTAAGCTCAAGAGCAACAATCAAGCCCCTGTTCTTCATTAAATTCGCCAAATGAACTGTTTTTCCGCCTGGAGACGCACAAGCATCCAGCGCTGTTTTGTTTTTCAGTTTTGTGAATAGTGTGGCGGGAATTTGGGCAGCTGCCTCCTGAATTGAGTATAAGCCCAGAAGGTATTCTGCTGTTGCACCCACAGAGAACCTACTTTTGGTTATCCAGTAGCCATCTTTAAGAAAGGGAATCTTTTCTAGCTCTACACCCAAAGAAGACAATCGTTCAACAACATTGTCTCTACTGGAGTTCATTGTGTTTATTCGGATTGCTTGCTTAAGCTTGATTTGCTGATAGTTCCACCCGAGTTTTTTGTAGCG
>JAFGGM010000024.1 GCA_016930555.1 Candidatus Bathyarchaeum sp. | reverse complement strand
TGTTTGTGAGTATCGTGAGATTTGTGGTGGTTGCCGAACTCGTGCAGAAATTTATACTGGAGACCTGTTTGCTTCTGACCCAGCATGCGCTTACATACCAAAAGTTCTACGCGAAAAATAAGAAAGCCATTTTCGTTTTGGTTACTTATCTTTTTGTTGAGTAAACAGCGATTCTGCCATCATAGTAGATTTTGTCTAAGGCAGGGGTTGCGTTGATGGTTGAGACAATTTGTTGGGTGTCTACAACTACGAATTTGATGTTGTATTCGTCGATGTAGGTGTTGAAGTCCCTTGCTGCGATAAGCAAATCCGTAGATGTACTGAATTGTTGCTTTAATTCTGAGATTGTCCATTGTGTAACTTCTTCAAACTCGAAGGCATGAACAAGTGTGGAAAAAGAGGCGTTATTTTTTTCGCCTTCAGCTAAATCTCCAAAAGTGTATCTGACTCTTACGGCATCTATGAATCGGCTGTTTAGAGCACCGATGCTGAAGCCATCTGGCTGTTCGTCGAATTGAAAAGCGGCTAATAGACCGTTTTTTGTATCGAGGACTGCAACTGCCTTTTCATACAATAGGTCTGCTCCTTCTACTAGTACCCATTTTTGGATTGTGTTTATGAAAGTGGCGTTGTCCCATGGGTTCTGCCATTCAAGAACTCCAGGTAGAAATGCCTTATTGAAGTCAAGAGAAATGTCAAAGTAATTGTCGACTGATAGTGTGACGTTTGCCATGTTTTTGTGAGCCTGAATGGTCCATTCAATGTCGATTGCGTAGCTGCTACTTGATAATGTTACAATTTTTTGTACAGTGAAAAGGTCGTGGGTGTACTCAGTTACTAGCTGTGCCTTGTCAGTGGAGTTTTGTCTCCAGTAGAAGGTTTCGGTGGTTTCGGAGAGTCGAACTTGTAATTCTTCGCCGAGATAATAATGGTGGACTCTGACCTGACTGTTTGGGATAGTTATAATCTTTGTCCAAATGTTGAAAACTGCTGCATATATTGCCTGACCAGCGCTTGGATTAACTGGATGAAAATCTCGACTTAGGGTAAGAGTGTTTTCCATTTCATAGAAGCTGTACAATAATGCTTCAGCAACTATGCTTCTTGAGTACAACGGATCCGTCTCTTGTGTTGTGTTGTGACCTGAAAAGACGTAGAACCATGAACCGGGGCTTCTTGTGGTAATTACTGTTCCATCAGGAATTGAATGCTTTTTCACCCAAATACCCGCGTCGTAACTTGAGATTGAAGCTCTCTCATAAAATTGTGAATAAGTTGCGGTTACGTGAACAAAGGTAAAAGCTTGGATAAAAAACAAGGAAAAGGTTATGACTATAATAATAACTTTTGTGAACATGTTTTTGGTGCTTGGTTTTGCAATTTTCGGAATTACTTTCGATTCTAGGAGCATCCATGAAGTTTTTATGACATAATAGGTTGTCAATCCAGAAAGGATGGCTACTGGCGTAGCCAAAAAGTAGATGAATCGGTGGTAGGGTAATAAAACTCCGAAAAAGTATAGCTGAGATAAAAAGAAGGGGACAGCAAGCCAAAAAATAATCAACAATGAGGATTTGGTGACTTTTTCCTTCTTCAACAAAATGAAGGTCAAGGGGATGCCTGCTGAAGCTAAGAAAAGCGTTGCTCCCAAGTTCTTAAGTAGACCATCAAAGGTAACTGCTGAGATATTATATATGTTCTCTTCCATCGAAAAGAAAATGTGCTCTATAATCATGTCCGCATATTCAAGTAGTATTCGTGCGTACCAGGTAAGCAGAGCTAATCCTCCGCCGACAAATACAGCGAAGAAAATCAGGAGTCTTCTTTTTGCTCCGATAGTGCTGACTAAGAAAGCAGGGATAAAAAGCAGAACAAAGACGAAGGTGACCAGCGAGTGGGTTAATCCGATTATAGTGGCTCCCAAAAACAGGAGCACTATCTTTGTGGATGTTTTGAGGTCCTTATTCATTATATAAAAGATAAGGGCAATGTATGCTAAGCCCAGAAAGTTTGCGTAGCCCCCCCAGAAAATCATCTCAAAAATGGGAATGGACAGAATCGTGAAAACGCTTGAGGCAACTGCGACACCTGTCCCAAAAAATTTTCGACTCAACAAATAGGTGACCAACAGGATTAGCACATTAAGGGTTGCAATCAGTAGTTTTATCAAAAAAGCTGCAACCATTACATCAACGGTTCCTGCAAAAATTTGGAGCATAGCTACAATGGTGTGAAAGAGAGGCGGGTACCATGAAACTTGGCTGTAGCTTACTCCTTCGTCTAGCACTATTCTTGTTGTTTTTCCTAGGTGTACAGCAGGGTCGTTTCCGGGTAAAACACCGCTTGTGGACATCTGATGAACTGTAACTGCGAAAAGGGTAACGGAGGCTATTAGGACAAAAACCAGTTCACACGTGGATAGTCTTAGCTTCTGCATTGATTATCCTCCATAGCGGCGTGATGCAACTATGATTATGGGCTCAGCCTATAAAAACATCAAGTTTCATTATGCATTTTTCTAAACAGATTCTGTTAAACCATAAAAGTCCTGCTATGAGCTATGTTTCTTCAATCATCACAATATATCCATGTTCGTAAATACATCAGTTTTCCGAACATTTTAGCCCAAGAAACTTCCTTTTTAAACCGTATCGTCTGTTGTTTCGTAAGGTTGAAGTCATGTCGCATCTGTTTTGTGATTGCTGCGGAGATTCTGTCAAGGCCGTTTATCCATGCAAATTTGTTTTTCATGACGGCTTATCCTGTGACTTCAACATCTGCTTAAACTGCATGGACAATGGAACACTGGAAATTAACCTCCAACGAAAACGGCTGGTTTCTAAAATTCTTCTTAGGCTGTCAAAGAAACGGTAGCCTTCCATGAAAGAAGGGCACCCAGAATAGTGTTCACGAACCAGAACACTTTGTTCTAATCCATGGAACTATATTACGCCCAACCTAGAATATGTGTGTGGAGTTGGAAAAGATGCTGTGTCTGATAAATCATGTTACTTTTAACGAATTAAACGAGTTAGTTGAAGCAATAATAAATGCAAGCTCCAAGTCCCCTAGTACCTAGAAACGACTTCTGACTTCATTTCATTCTAATACCTGAAAAACTGAGACGTCTCCGCCAATGAAGACTTTCTGAAACTTTTGGTCTTCCAGTAATCTGACGTATGCGTACTGGTCTCTGCACACAACAAAAGAAACGTTATACTCTTTCAACATACACATGTAATCCCATGCAAAAACAGGCTCCGAGTTTACGGTTTCCAAGGGAGATGCAGCAAGTTCATCATATTTGTCATTGACTTGGTCAGGATAAGTTAGGTTTTGTGCATCAAAAACGCCGACAAGCATTTTGATGTTTATAGTGTGTTCCCAGGGTTGTCTGAAAAGCATTAAAATCCGATATGCGTCCTTTTCTATGCGCGTGATCTCTGCTGGGATGACTTCTTGGAAGATTACTTCTCCGCACATCTTCTTAGATGGGGCATAAAAGCCGAACCTTGATAGGGACGAATCAATTGTTGTGTTGCCTTCTCCGGTATAGATTGGGAGCCAAATGTTGAAGAGGTTTGTTCCGTAGCTCTTGACTTTTATGTCGTATGATACTTCAGCAAATCTTACTCCTTTTTGGATTGCCACTGTTTTTTGAACTATTGAAAACTCGTCTTCATATTTAACGGTCAAGTTTGCCAAGTTTTCATCTGCCACTAGCATGTTGGCTTCAACCATTTCCATATCTGACAATAATACTGTTTTACTGACCTTTGTTCCATTTTCGTTAGTCCATTCGTAAGCCAGTTCGGTTCCGTTGTCTTGGAAATTAAATATCGAAAAAACTGTTCCGTCCAATGTTTCTATGCTGAATTCAGGGCTGCGGCGTAACAGGTGTGGTCCATCGTCCCTAACTTGGATTAAGCCATTATCAATAAAGTAGTTGGTGTCAAGGAGAAGCTGCGCTGACTTGGCAATTTCTATCTCGTGAGAATAAATTAAATACTCTAAACCCGCTGCGCTGAGGGTGGTTCTTTTGCCTATTCCAGAGAGCCACCATCCGTAAAGGTGATCGGCAACAAGAACAGAATCTTCTGGAGTATTATTCCCTATCCAATCTATTGCTGTCGCTTCAGGTTGCTGTATTGTGGTGTACCAGTCTACTCGGTACATGGCGTCGGTGGGAAATATAGACCACAAAGAAACAAAAATGAAGATGAAGAGGATAGAAAGAGAAGCCAGTGTGGGAAGTATTTTTTTGATTTTTTTCCATTTTATGGCTGCAAATCTGTCGATGCCAAGTGAAGCATAATGGAACAGATAGAACAGCCCCCCTGCAATTATTATGACTCCAGGGAAGTCAATGAAGTACATGAATCTTGAGTAATCAGTGTATATGCCAAAAACGTAGGCTTGGGTCATAACTATAGGTACAAGATACCATGCTATGAGCAGCAGACCAACGCTGTCAATCCATCTTTTTCTGGATTCGTTAAGCATCAAGACTGTTGGGAGGATAACAACAATCAAGGTCAAGAGCACAGGTTCAACAGAGCGGTTGGCAAGAATAAGGTCTCTGTTAGCTTCCAATCCTCCGAAAAGGCCCCCATCTGTCGAAACGCCTACATAGAAACTGAAAACCCTAAGGACCCACGGCGCCACCACCAAAACTCCCAGCGCCACTGACACAACAAAGAAACGTAGCATTTCCAAGATTTTCATTTCTTCAAGATTCAGGGCTTTTCCCACAATCAATAAAATAAGGTATAGCACCAAAACTGGAAAGAATACGAACAAACTGAAGGTGTGCGTTATTGTGATAGCTCCAAAAAGCACAATTCCCATCAGCAAATGTAAACGGTTTGGCTGCTCAAGATCTCTAAAAAATAGAGAAAAAATTATCACAATCAGGGCAAGGGATACAACATTTGTGTAGCCGCCCCAGCTTAACATCTCAAAACTTAACGCCGAAATTGTAGCAAAAAAGGCTGCCAGCAAACCTGCACTAGAGCTTTTCCAGATACGATTAGCTATAACGTATGCAGGAAAAACGATGATTGAACTAAAGAAGATGGCAGTAATTAACTCAGCAAGAAGCAATGGCATTCCTGAAAAAAGAATCAAAGAGGAAACAAAGAAATGGAATCCTGGGGGTGTAGCAAGAGGTTCTCCTCCCATGTGATAGGGATTCCAATGTGGCAACTCTCCGGTGTCTAGTATCAAGTTTATTATACTGCCATGAAAGCCAATGTCCGAACTTGGAGGATACTCATTCTGAAAGACAACGGCAACCCTACATAAGAATCCAAAACTGAATATTAGTAGGAGCAGCAGTAAAGTTCTCTTGTTCCTCGTTTTGAACCACCACCTAAACTGTAATGACTACATTCTTTTCAGTTGAACAAAATTTATTGCTTTCCCAAAACACTCCCACAAGAACCCAACGTATATGGAGACTAATAGAGGTGTATTTGTAATTTAACACTTAGATTCTTACTAGTACAATTTAACACTTCAAATTGTATTGTATCGCGTCATTAAAAACAAACTGAAATCAATATTGACCCTCAAATGCTATTTTGATTAGTCTGACCTTTCCAAGTAAATTGGTTCATCAACTTGGCAATTATTTCCACATAATTTAAGAAGTGCGCGATATTTCTTTCGAGCAAGAATTCTTCTTTTCCCGGTAAAATATACAGTTTCTTTTTCAATCAAAGTGACTGCAAGTTTAATTGCCCCTTTTCTATCATCTTCTGACAAATCTTTCCCCCATTCTAGTTCTCAAATAAATTACACTATAACACTGTTATTATTTAAGAGATAAAGTTTTCTATTACTAGACAAAGAATTGAATCTCAAACTTAAATCGCTGAGATTTAAGGGTACACAATTTTATATTAGATCATTCTCATTTGGATATACTACGTATTGGAAGATTCTGGTGTGGTAGAGGCTTTCTGGGATACATTTTATTTCAGATATTTTTCTCTATACACAGCAGGCAATTTATTGTATTAACAATCTTTGAGTACACTTTCGCAAGTCAGTTGTTTCTCTGAAGTGGTTACGAAAAGCGTTTCCTTAGGCGATTGACCAACATTTTTACTGACTGAATTATATCTGGTTTTCGAACGGAATCTATTTGGATTGCATCGTAATCGCACACAATATAGCATTCCATACATTTGGTACATCTAGCAAGCGAACCATGATTGACCAAATCAATGTCCACAGGACACACTTTTTCGCACTTATTATCATCCATCGACCTACACAACATGCAGATATCCAATTTGCTGCCTTTACAGTCTTCAGGACAGCCCTTCATAATGCACCTGTCATCCTTAACGCGAGGCTTGATGAAGGGATTCAAAGATCCGATTAGCCCGAGAAATGCACCTACAGGACAAATCCGTTTGCACCAGTACCTTTTTTCTCTCAGGCTAAGAAGAGTCGCCACTATAGGCACCGCAAGCATCTCAAGCCACCAAACCATCCAAACTTGCGTGATACTCATCATGCTCTTGAAATGAACCAAACCCCGGGACACTATCCCTATTGGACAAACAGCACAGAACACAGGAAACTTGAAAACAGCCGAACCTATAACAGCCGAAGCGAGAATTCCATGCGCCCAAAGCCCACTTACTTTATGGAGCGGGCATACGGGACAGCCCAATTTGCTTTTCTCACTTTTACGTTCTTTTCTCCGCGTCCATCTCTGTACACGCTTAGCCTCAAGATTTGGAAAAAACTTCTCAATGCCTTTATCAAAGCTATCTATTAGGGTACCAACAGGGCAAACCCAACTGCAAAAAACGTTCCCAAAAATAACAGTCAAAGCCACAAAAAACAGAACCGCAACAACAGTTTGAATAAGAAACGTGCGTCCAACTTGCCCAGACACCAGAACCTGCAAGCCACCAAAAGGCTCCATAAGCCAAAAACCTGGAGCAATATCACCATAGTACCTCAAATTGAAGCTGCATGGCGACTCAGTGATCGGAACCATAAAAAATGATTCGATGGTAGTGAACATCGCTATTTTGCCCGTTGCTTCTAAAGAAAAGAAACTACTCAACCCTAACTCTTGTCCTCTAGGCAAATATGCCACAGGCACAATGAAAATCATTAAAAAAATCGCTTTTACGGTCCACCTAAAATAGCGTATCCGCTTCTTTCGATTGCTAGAATAGAATTCCACATTTTTGATTTTACTCGAGTTCATCAGAAAGAATTCCCAGAAGAGGCTACAAAAAACTAGGGAAAAGAACTAAAGATTAACTTTTCTCTTCTTAACCAGAAAAACCCACAAACAATAATAGAAAACGCAGGTTTATATTATTCGCAAATCTTCTAATAAAACGGAATCTGGTGAAATTTAACATGAAACAGTCTCGCTCAGCAACAGAAAAAGTGAGCACATATGACGAAAGAGCAAGTTGGCCACCATATACCTACCGAGATTACGCGGACATTGCACCCGAAACATACGAAGCATTCATGGAGTTCCTTACAACCGAAAACACATCAAACAAGGTCATGGAGCTGCAGCCATGGATATCGTTCTGCGACTCCAGATGCACCTTCTGCTACTACCCAAATAACCCATACCGCAGCAGTATGATGGAACCATACCTCGAGACACTGAGGAAGGAGCTGATGATGTATGCGGAAACAAATTACGTCAAAACCAGCGAATTCGACGAAATAGTGCTTGGCGGAGGAACACCAAGCCTCATGACCAAAGACCAGATGTTTGATCTAATAAAATTCTGCGAAGACAACTTCAACATAGTAGACGACTACTTCATCAAAATCACAGGCTCATCCAGAAGCTTC
>JAFGGM010000023.1 GCA_016930555.1 Candidatus Bathyarchaeum sp. | reverse complement strand
TTCGGTTGTGGTGGACGGGGCGGGATTTGAACCCGCGGCTTCAGCGATGCCAACGCTGCGATCGTTCCAGGCTGATCTACCCGCCCATTGTCATTTTAAACCGTGCAAGAAGGCTATTAAGCGTTATGGGGAAGAGACTAATCCCGACTCCAAGCGTCAGCCCCTCTTTTTCATGCGTTGTGATAAACTGAAACTTAAATAAGAGAATTGTATCCTAGAATGGCTATAGGGCCGGTCGTCTAGTCTGGTTAGGACATCTGCTTGACGTGCAGAAGGTCGCCGGTTCGAATCCGGTCCGGCCCACCACCGAAACTTTTCTGGAAAGTTTCATCCAAGAACCGAGTTTGCTTAAAGGATGTGAATTGAGTGAATATATGCGATATTAAAGCAGGAGATAACGGAATCAACATTGAAGCCGAAGTTATAGAAAAATCATATGCCCGCGAGGTACGCAGTAAGTATGGTTACCGACCCCTAATGGTTGCAGATGCTACAATTAAAGATGATACAGGAAAAATTACCTTAACGCTCTGGAATGAGCAGGTTAGTCAGGTTATGGTTGGCAATAAAATTAAAATCGAGAATGGCTACGCCAAATCTTTCAGAGATGTGCTACAGCTTTCCACTGGAAAACACGGAAAATTAACGGTTATATAAAAGCAGAACTTTTGGTCAACCTTTTTGCTGTATCTGTTTAGTATTACAGTTTTGATGGAAACCATTTTACGTATTAACCGTGAATTGTAAGGTGTGGTCCGGCGATGTCTGGTGTCGAAACCTCCAAGGAACCTAAGGAACCTCAGAAGCATGTATGCTCGTCATGCGTAAAAACTGTTGTGCAAATCTTTACGCAATATCATGAACAGATTGCACAACTTAAACAAGAGAAAGAAAATCTCCACGAGGAACTGAGGAAAGTCATTGAGGACCATGAGGAGCAGAAACGGGTCATGGTCGAAGAAATCAGAGCTCTGAAAGAACAGCTGGAGTTGCTTAAGAAGCGATTAGAAAATAATATTTAGCTGCTTCGCCCCATAATATGGTGTGGGGGAGTTTGAATGTTGTTTGAGTGCCCTGATTGTAAAGGAAAAATTTCCAGATACTATGCCGAATTACGGGTTTGTCATGACTGCAAACGAATCATTAACCTAGATGATCTGCTGAGGCTTCTCAGTAACTTGGGAGTGATTGAGCAGAATATCAGAAGAGTGCATGATAATCTAGCTTATCCCAGACTGTTTCCAGCCTAACCACCCAAACCTGCTGATATGTAACTTTGTTTAGCCCCTGTAGTGACTACTAAGCGTCTTAGTCATTCGTAGGCAACCTGAATTCGCTGACGGAAGTCCCACAATTTGGGCATACTACCTTTCTAAGGCTTCTGTCCCATGTAATCTCAGTTCCACTACATCCTGGACAATAATAACCCTTCAACAGTAAACCCCTACGCAATACATGCACGCTTACTGCTGATAGCTTTTACGCAAAAACAGGTTATGTACTGTAGAAGCAGCATCAGTTTTACTCATTTACTTGAATGATGCTATGGTTGAATGCTTTTTTGCGTCAGTTATCAATGGACCTTTTACAATAAAGGCTAAAGCTAAGCCACTTCCCCTCACAGAAAGCAGCAGGTCGCCAGGTTTAACTCCATACTTTTTCAAGGTTTCCACGGGAACAGTGAATGAGCCATCTCTATTCAGTTTGATCCAGCTGTAGATTCTTTTGTCAATAGTCACTGTTTCTCCTTCAGTTAACTCAAATCTGGCTAGGCGCGGCTCCTTATCCAAGAATACTGAAATCTTCGAGTTCCTCAGCATGAAAGGGCTGGTTAAGGCGAAACCTCCAGAACGTTTGCTGGCTTGCATCAAGATTACTTTGCTGGGTGTCCTAAAGTTGTATTCTGTTAATGCTTCGTTGGGTACCACGATTCGTCCGTTAACATCCACTTCTGACCAGCCGAAAACGTATTTGCCTCCCTTCACAAGTCTAGGCATAGAATCTTCTCACACCAGAATGAGTTTGCGTAGAAACAGATTTTAATATTTAGTATACTGGCGAAAGTCATATTTTCTGTTCTATCGAATATTCATTTGATTGGCTTTGTCGGATATTGACAGCTCGCTGAATAACCTAAACAAAAAGCTGGACTGGATAATCAACAGATTAAACTATCTAGAAACATTTCTTGCAGAGAGCCAACAGTATCCTGAAGTTGTAGATTTTCTACAAAACATAAAAATTGGAACAGCCATGTATGGCGAACCCCTGAAAACCCTCAATCGTATTGTGTCAGCACGTAAACTTATAGATTCTACATCAATAAAAGATGAAATAAACAAGATAATCCTCAATTACATCGCATTGAAGGGACCAAAAAACATCAGCGAAGTTACACGAGAACTGAAAAGGCAACGAGGAAAAGCGTCGCGCACAACCGTTAGAAGCAGAATAAAACATCTTATCGAATCGAAAGCTTTGATAAAAGATGGTAACCGTTACCGGCTACCTTGACCACCTAAATGGATAGAATTGTCCAATAACTCTAAACATGCTATCCAGACTATACTACATTTGAGGTGAAGTAATATGAATGACCACAAAAATGACATACCAAAACCCGAAGAAATTTCTGGACTTTTAGCAGCAGTATCAAAAGAGCTCCCTGGACTAGTAAAAGGAATACTAGATGCATTCTTTAGTCCTGAAGCAGCAGCAGACATGGGCAAATCTGTTGCCACATTTTACACGACCCTTAAGGAAGGCGGTATCCCCGAGGATACAGCACTAGCTATGACCAAAGACTACCTAGGAACCCTAACCCGATGGAGCGAAAGCCTAAAAGGAATGAGATTTGGAAACCACGAGGGCTAAGCCATGAGTGCAAAAGCCCTCTTCGTGGACGCCCTCTACTGTTCTAGGCTAATCGTTGAAGCTGTAGGTTTGGTTCCGCAGGCAATAGTGAAGAGACAAAGAGCAAAATCAACCTTCAAAAAAACATTGATTACAGAGGGAGTCCCCCCAGAAATCGCCAACGAACTCGCGAGAGAGTTTCCTAATCCAATGACTACAATCATCAACATTGTGAAAAGTAGTACATAGTATCTATTAACAACCTTTATTTCCTGACCATTGGTAACAGAGTTGGTTTGAAAATGAGCAACCAAGCAGTCATTCAAGTTGATTCGATAGTAAAGAAGTACAAGGATGTAACGGCAGTTAATGGTGTCTCATTCACCGTTAACAGGGGCGAAGTCTTTTCTTTTGTGGGACCTAATGGCGCAGGCAAAACAACAACCGTTGAAATACTTGTCTGTTTACGAGATTTGACTGCAGGCAAGGCAAAAGTTCTAGGATTTGATGTTTCCTCCAGAAAGGGGAAGCAGCAAATCAGAAAACGTGTTGGCGTTTTGCCCCAAGACTTCAACACATTTGATCTCTTGACTGTTAAAGAAAACATCAATTATTACAAAAGAATGTATGGCAATGTTGGACGAGATACGGATGATCTGATCAAGCTTGTAAATTTAGAGCACAAATCGAAAACCTTGTATAAAAATCTGTCTGGTGGATTAAAGAAGAGAGTTGCCATAGCAATTACTTTGGCTAATGATCCTGAGATTATCTTTCTTGATGAACCAACTACAGGATTAGATCCCAAAGCAAGAAGAGATGTTTGGAAGCTTATTGAGGGGTTACGGGATCAGGGTAAAACCATCTTTTTGACAACCCATTACATGGATGAAGCACAGGTACTCTCTGACAGGGTCGTCATTATAAGTTATGGGAAAATAATTGCTGACGGTACACCAAGCGAACTTATCTTGAAGCATGGTGGAAAAACAACCTTGATTGTAGAAGATGGAAAAAAGGAAGCTTATGAAGTGCTCAAAACAAAGTTTCCTAAAGCAAGAATTGAAAATGGTGACGTTTTGGTACCGATAAACAACAAGTCTGACTTGCCCAACGCAGTGATGGCATTAAATGGTAACAAGACAAAGTTTGGAGAGTTGATTGTTCGTCGACCAAACTTGGAGGACGTTTTTCTTAATCTTACAGGAAAGAAGATTGTGGATGGAGAACTAAATTGAAACGAATTGCAGCAATTGTGAACGGTGCCCTCAGAACATGGTTCAGAAGCAAAACCACACTATTTTGGACGCTTGCTTTTCCTATCCTTCTTATGCTGCTATTTGGGGCGATTTTTAACGTTAGCGACGACCCCAGATTTGACTTTTATGTGCAAAATCAAGACGTAATCGATGGACAGCCTTCTATGCTCTCTAATACGTTTGTCTCTATGCTAAATGAAACCGGCGTTCTGAACATAAAAATGGTTGATGCCACAGAAAACACGGGAACATACATTGAAGAGAAAGGTGTTGAGATGATGCTCATAATTCCCGAGGGTTTCCACCAGTCTAGCCTTGCCCAGAACGCAAGCGTCACTCTGAAGACAGTTCCAATTGAGGTTGACACCACAGCAGCAACAGTAAGAGGAGTAGTTGAGCAAGTAATAGAATACTTCAACATAGCAGCAACTGGACAAAACCCACCCCAAGTAGTCACGATGCAACTGGAAGACCTTGTTTCTAATAATTACAGGTTCATAGACTACTTTGTTCCAGGGTTAATCGGAATGACCCTAATGACCACTGGAATATTCGGAGCTGTAGGATGGAACACACGAAACAAAGAGCTTGGGATACTCAAGAAATTAGCCACAACCCCTCTCTCAAAGTTCGAATACATCATCGGAGTTATACTCTTTGAACTGGTAATGTGCACAATATCAACAGTAGCTATTCTAATAGTCGGCGTTCTGGTTTTCAATGTAACAATTTTACCCAACATATATTCAATAATTCTGATTGTGGCAGGCGCAATAACCTTCCCAGGAATGGGCATGGTAATTGCGAGATTCGTCAAAGAAACTGATTCTGCTGATGCTGCAGCAAATGCAATCACTTTCCCAATGATGTTTCTGTCAGGCACATTCTTCCCCTTAGAAACGATGCCAGAATTACTTCGACAAATTGCAAGAGTTTTGCCTTTAACATACCTAAGCGATGGCTTAAGAGATTCCATGGTTTATGACAATGCATCAAGCGCCTTATACAACACGGCAATAGTTCTGGTGGTCGGCATAATCTTCATAGTTATTGGTTCCCTGATAACAAGTTGGAGAGAAGAGTAGAACAACGAAGTGTAACCTAAACAGCTTTGCCTATTCCCTAGACACGACTCATCATTCGTTGGCTAACCCAAAAAAATAGTTCTAAAAATGTTTGATGATAAACGAATATGTCGGAATATACACGTGCACTTGTTGTTTTTATATTACGTGTCCTGTTTTTTGGCTATGACTGGGCATGAACCATGCGTCTGGTGTTTGATATTTGAACTGAGGTTGTTTCTTCTTCCATTTGTTTTGGTGCTCTTCAATTTTGCTTTTTATTTCTTCTAACAACAGTATATGTTCTTCAATCTCTCGAACCATGTCATTTAGAAATTCACTAAATTCATTTCCACTCATACCATAGAATTTACTGATTTCTCTTGACATGAATAGAAAAGTTTCCGCTTGAACAAGCAAATACTGAGCTGCACCACCAGTGCTTTCCAATATTTCAAGATAATCTGACAACTCAGTTACTGAAATTGTTTCTTTTTCTGTTATTGGTTTCAGAATCCTTTCAGTGTTTTCACAAACAACACTTAATTTTCTCTTGCATTCCTTTGTTTTGACCTTAGGATTACCAATTTTTTCACTTATTTCCTGTAATTGTTTTGAATGCTTTTCGTTATCTTGTCCAATTTTTAGCAATAAAGGCTTGACCGACTGTAATGTAGTTTTTTTAGACAAAAATTCGAAAAGCAGACCATTTTTATGCTCAAGACCAGATAGGCAAGATAAGAAATCAGCAATCCCATCTGCATCATTACTCATGTCAACCAATTTATGTCACAGGAAAAAAAATTGATTAAAAAACTAAAATAGATTATGAACCTGAAATACGAATAATCACTTCTGGTTTTGTTCCAGAACCTAACTCTTTTAACTCAATTAGAAACGATTTACTATCTGAAACCAAATTCGTAAATCAAGCTGTTTCTGTATTTCTTTTACTGTAAAAACAACTAATTTTTTTTGATTAAATCTCTGAAAAACTGCGGACAATTGAACCATATTAGAAAATATCATAATTCTATTAGTACTTCTTCATAATCGGCAACTACGTGTTTCTTTCCCTTCTGGATAACCGTGTGACCCTCTGACTCCAAATACTTCTTCAGGTCTCCCACGCCACCAGGATATTTCGGATTTAACATACCACCAGTCTTAAGTGTCCGCCAGTAAGGCGTGATATCTTCAACTCCCTTTTGTTTCTGTTCTTCAGCAGCTTTGGCAGCCACCAAAGCGAAGATACCTGTTGTCATAGGACAGCCAATCGTTGCCTTGTGTTTCTTGGCTAATGCTTCACGAATCTGATTTATGGTAACAAGTTTTCCTTTAGGCACTCTCTTCATTAGTTCATCCACCTCTAGTGGCGCTGGAATAACGACTGTGCCAGTGCCCCACCTTTTGCTCATCTTCTCGTTTATTGTCTCAACCTTGGGCAAATCTCTGCTATTACGGAGCTTCTCAGTCCAACTCGTCTTCTTTACCATATCTTCCCCTTATCCTAAATCATATTGGGAAGTGAATAATACTTTATTGTTGAAAACAATAATTTTTCTGAAAAAATATGAAGCCGATTGTGATTGCTTTTTATCCTTGTTTAGGCATTATTTAATGTGCCGGATGACGAAAAGGCATTAGTTTGACGTTTAGGATGACAGCTCAGAGTTACTCCGACGGCACTTCATAGCTGGTGTAAATGTCCCTGTATTGTATCATTGTCCATAACAGAACAATGCCTATCAAGGATTGCAGTCCCACAAAACCGAAGTTTAACGGAAAATTAGTTACCGCAACAACCCACACAGAAAAGACTACCCACATAACCGTGAGCCACATCACTAAGATTTTGCTTGAAAGTCTCATACTTCATCGAAGTCAACTTGTTTGAAGTACATACAAAAAAGCTATGAACAGAAAATATTGACTCAGAATAAACATTGCACAATAAAGAAAGAAAAAGGTTGGACGGAAACAAAAAAACAGGCTTCCGCCTTAATACTAATTGTTTTAGGCTAGTTTCTTGGCTAGAGCGTAGGCGTCTTTGTAGTCCACAATTCCACTTGGGTTCTCTACAGCCTGCTTGAACATCTCGCCTTCAACCTGAATCTTTAGCGGACCTATGGCTAGGGCACCTATTCCAAATTTGCCAGGAGTAAACTCTTTGCCCTTGTGGATGGCTTTCATACCTTCAATACCTAAGGGGGGCACAGCATTGATGTCTCCAAGGACCTTAACTTTCTGTCCATAATTTTCAAGTACACTCAAAGGCAGAAGTTCGATGCCTGCAGCGCCACATGCCAAGACTATATCAGCATCTTTGATGGCTTCACCAATCTCTTCAGCATTACCAGCTTGGGCACCACGCACCTGCTTTGTTCCCAATTCCTCATTGATTTTATCTGCAACAGCAGTTGCTCGGTCTATTTTCCGAGAGGTGAGAACAACGTTTCCGCCTTCACTGGCATATAGTCGGGCTGCAACAACACCAACTGGACCAGTTCCTGCTAGAATTGCTGCAGTTTTTCCTTTGAAGTCTCCAAAACCCTTTTCTTCGAATAGCTTCATGGTTTTTGCTACCGCAGCTGAGGCTGTTGTGTTTGATCCTCTGGGGTCAACTATCACTGACAGCTCAAAGGGTGGAAACATGGATTTTTTGATTACCTTCAAAATTTCAAGGGCTTTGTCGACGTCCTGACCGCCTATGAACACTTTAGTGTGTTTTGCGCCTTCAGGTCCTCGAGGAAACATGGCATCTTGGATCAGACGTTTTGCGTCGCTGACTTCAACATTGCTGTAATTGATTATTTGGGCATCTGGATAAAGGTCAATGGCGACCAACATGTCGAAGGGGCTTGCGTATTTATCTGTATCCAAAAATATTATAACATCTTTTCGGCTTGACAAGGCTAGTAACCTCACAATTTTGTGAGAGGTAATGCCGTAGAGTGAAATTTATTTGTTTTGTAACAAGAAGGACAACCATCAAAATAGGTGTAGCCAAACGAAAGATAAGACACAAATAAGTCCAGTTAGTAACGGAAATTAAGGTGACCTTTTTGCTTAAACTCTACAACACGCTGACCAGAAAACTGGAAATTTTTGAACCTGTAGAAAAAGGAAAAGTGAAGCTGGTCACGTGTGGTCCTTCTATCTATCAGCTGCCTCATATAGGGAATTATCGCACATTTGTTTTTGAGGACATTCTCCAACGTTACTTAGAATATCTTGGCTACGAAGTAAAAAGATTACTGAACATCACTGATGTAGAAGACAAAGCTTTGGCAGAAGCTGAAAACAGGAACATGACCTTGAAAGAATTGACAGAAGATAATATCAAGATCTTCATCAGTGAACTGAAAAAACTGAAAGTCAAAATTCCTGATCACCTGCAGCGTTCTTCCCTTGTTGTTGACGAAGCCACAGACCTGATTGAGCGTCTTTTAGAGAAAGGTTACGCCTACTGGCACACTTATCGTGGACGAAAAAACGTCTACTTTAAACCATTAAAGTTTAAGGGATTCGGCAAGCTGTACGGTTTAGACATGAATAAATGGCCTAAAAAAACAAGACGATTCCACAAGGACACGTACTCAAGTGACAGATGGAACAGAGGCGACTTCATCCTGTGGCACGGCTACAAAAAAGGCGACAAAGTTTACTGGGAAACAAAAATTGGCAAAGGTAGACCGTCATGGAACATTCAGGACCAGGCTATGATGCTGAAGACCTTTGGGTTACAGGCAGATATCTGGTGCAGCGGAATCGACAGCACCAAAAGGCATCATGATTACATAATAGCAACAGTTGAAGCAATTACAGGCAAGCCCATTGCCAGATACTGGCTTCACGGGGAGCACCTATTTTTTGAAGGCGAAAAGATGGCTAAACGGAAAGGCAATATAAAATACCCAAATGACCTGCTGGAAACTGAGTGTATATGGAATCACATTCGTTTCTTCTTCATTTACGGTCACTATAGGCGGAAACTGGATTTCACCTTTAAAGCCTACACCAAAGAATGCGATTTACTCAAGAGTTTTCGAAAAATGCTAAAGAAACTCGGTGCAAGTGATGGCGTTAAACAAGAATCCAGCAGCCAAGCAAATAAGTTGGTTAACCAGATAACAGCAGGCTTTGAAAAGAACATGAACAACGATCTTCATGTCAAGGCTGCCTTCGATTCTGTGTACAAGACTGTTTCAAGTCTGGTGAAACTCAAAGAAAAACAGCAATTAAGTATGGAGGATTCGAAAGAGGCTTTAGCGAAACTTAAAGCCATCGATTACGTGTTGCAGGCAATATTCTAGAAAAGGGTTCATTAAATATGCCCAAAAAGAGAGTAAGAATAATTCTTCACGTTGACATGGACCACTTTTTCACCGCAGTAGAAGAAAGAGAACAACCCGAAATCAAGGGCAAAGCCGTAGTTGTAGGAGCCGACCCAAAAGAGGGAACAGGAAGAGGCGTAGTCAGCACCAGCAACTATGAAGCACGAAAGTATGGCGTAAAGTCAGGAATTCCAATAGGAAGAGCATGGCGCTTATGTCCCCAAGCCATTTTTCTACCCGTCAACTACAAGCTTTACAAGAAAGTCTCTACCCAAATCATGACCATAATAAGAAGCTATGCGGACAAGTTTGAGGACTGGGGTTTTGATGAAGCCTTCCTTGATGTGACGCAACGAACAAAGGGGGACTACAAAAAAGCAGAGAAGCTGGCACAACAAATCAAGAAAGACATCTACAAAAAAGAGAGCTTGACCTGCTCCATTGGTGTTGGACCTAACAAGCTTGTAGCAAAAATTGGTAGCGACTTCAAGAAACCTGACGGCTTAACAGTTGTCCGACCCGAAGAAGCGAAAGCGTTTCTGGCGCCTCTGAATGTGCGTAGACTCCTGTGGGTTGGCAAAAAGATTGAGGGGAGACTCAACAACATGGGAATCAAAACTATCGGCGATTTAGCAAACTATGACGCGTCTGTTTTGGTGGAAAAGTTTGGTGTTACGGGAACTCAGTTGTATCTTTCGGCGCAGGGAATTGACAATAGTGAGATTCAGGAGCAATGGGAACGAAAGTCTATAAACCGAGAAATAACATTTGAGGCGGACACCTCCGACCCAGAGCTTATTATTGATACTTTGGATGCTATCACAGAAGATTTGCATCAGGAGCTTGTAGCTTCCAACTTCACTTTCAAGACAACCACCATCAAGATAAGATACGAGAACTTTGAAACCCACACCCACGGCAATACCTTTCGCTTCTTCACCGACAGACTGAAAGACATACAAAAGAGCTCCAGAGAGCTTATTCAGAATTATCTGCGACCTGACCGAAAAATCCGTTTGATTGGTGTTAAGCTTTCTAACCTGCTTTCTACTGAAAAGCAGAAAAGATTGACTGACTGAGTGCTTATTCTCAAGTTTTATATCATAAGAACGTCTAATTGATGAATGAAAGGTGGGAGACAGGTTTTGAGTGAAGGGTGGATGCGAGTGTCTGAAAGAATTATTGAGCAGCTGAAGCAACTTGAAAACACTAAAGATAAAGACCGGTTGGAGTTGGTGAGGTCTCTTCGTTTTGTGTTGGGTGTGCTGCAGAGAAGCTTGGTGGGCTGGACCCAATGGGTGAGTAACCCAGACATAATGACCATATTTTCTGAGGATGACCTAGAAAATATGACAAAGAGGCTAGCTGAATTCACTCGTTCCTTTATTGAATATGACATTAAGATGACCAGTTTAGGAGCAGAGAAAGGATTAACTGCTCCCAAGAAGCCCACAAAGAAACCAAAGGAAGATAGAACTGAACGGTTCTACGTCTAAAGCAGACAGCAAGAGAGAATACCAGTAACGTTAATAGGCGACTACAAGAAGTAACTTTTTCGAAGTGAGCAGAAAGGTCTCACTTTCATCTGGTCCCATCTAGTGACTATTGTGGAGGAAAAATGGATGCTTAAACCAACACTTGGTGTTAATCTGAAAGCAATGAATCTTGTTAAAACCCTTATTGACCAAGCTGACACCTTCGGAGTCTTAATCAGAAAAACAACCTCAGGCGCCACTGTGATTGATGCAGGAATCGACGCCAGAGGAGGCTTCGCTGCAGGTCAGATAATAACAGAAATCTGTCTCGGAGGTCTAGGCAAAGCCGAAATCACTTACAAACAGTATGAAGACCTTGATTTACCCTCAATCGTTGTTCACACAGATTACCCAGCAATTTCGACGTTGGGTTCCCAGTTTGCTGGTTGGCAAATCAAAGCCAACAAATACACAGCAATGGGTTCAGGTCCAGCCCGCGCCCTATCATTGAAGCCAAAAGAAATTTACAAAAAAATATGCTACGAAGACAGATCAGATACTGCTGTATTGGTTCTTGAAACCTCCAGTGAGCCCCCTAAAGAGGCAATAACAAAAATCTGTGAAAGCTGCGGAATTGAAGCAGAAAAACTGTTTCTAGTGCTGGTGCCTACATCCTGTGTTGCGGGTTCTGTTCAAATTGCAGGAAGAATTGTGGAGACAGGCTTACATAAACTAACTGAGTTGGGCTTAGACCCGAAGCTGGTTACTAACGCTTGCGGTTACGCGCCGATAGCACCGGTGCATCCTAAAATGGCTCAAGCAATGGGAAGAACCAACGATGCCATAATTTATTTGGGCACAGC
>JAFGGM010000022.1 GCA_016930555.1 Candidatus Bathyarchaeum sp. | reverse complement strand
GAATCATCAAACTAAACAACAATAATCCCAAAACAAAAGCCATACTACAAGCACTAAAAACATTAAGACAACAACAAGACTCGATTTAGTTCAGTGCCATTATTTGCAGATATCGATCTGAACAGATAACATTTTATTCACAAGTAAAGAATGCAAACATTTTCTAATATGCAGATTGAATAGATGGAAAATGTTTTGTATTCTCTAACGGAATCTATATCGGAAGAATTATTTGGGAATTTAAGCGATGCAGGATTTGAAGGAATTACAATAGGTTCTTCAATTTTTTCAGAACATGCTCTTTTGTTTCTTCAGTAAATTCTTTTGTGACAAATGTTCCTTTCCACGAGTCTAGAAATCTTTTGTCAGAAATGTCTGTAATCATCAATTTTAAGTTCTTTTCCATTATCTCGGGATAAGCCAGCGCTTTGTCTGCCCTTTCCTTCAGATCGTCTGGAATGCCTTTTTTCCAAACTAATGTTGCAACATCTCTTATGTCGCTAGGTCTAGCAGACATTATCTTTAGAATCAGATAGTCGCTATAGTCTGGAACGAAAATTTCCACATTCTTCCCACCTAAAGGAATCCTCTTTTTCTTGCTTTTCTGCAAAAATTCGTCATTGATAAAGAACACTTTCTCGTCTATCCTTCCTCTTACCTGCCCTTCCATGAAATCAATTGAAATTTTTGCTCGTCTACCATTAAAATTTAAGAGCCCTACGCATCTTAGAAAGCCATATTCGCCTCTTTTTTCAAAAGTTTCTATACCCAAGCCCTCGGGCAGCAGCTTCTTAATTGTGTCCAAGTACCAGCCATTTGTTTTCTTTAAGACAAAATCGCAATCTCTTGTGTATCTTGATAGTGTTGAGAATGCGCGGAGGGCATAACCGCCAATCGTAACGATTTTCGGCTTTTCAAACCCGTCCGTCTGCTTGGAAAAGTACTCTATCAGTTTAGCTATCTCTTCCTCTCGGAAGTTCATGATGTCAGAATGCTTAACCAAGTTCAACAACCTTTTCCACTGCTTCATTGATTTCTCTTTTAACAAAATTGTCGTTAAATCGGGGTTCTTTGTGAGGAATTCTTACAGCTCCTAATTTGGCCATCTGATGGAATCCATATTCTAAGACTTGTTTGACCCTGACATTTGTTTTTGAAACTCTCTTCCAGTATGACTCTTTGTACAATCTGTCCAAGTTGATTCTTTTTCTGTTTTCGTAAACGGTAGCAAAGGCGTCTATGAATGCCCAGTTCTGCAAGCACTCAATAACATTGTCTTCCATGTCCTCGACAAACAAGTTTCCAATTTGTCTGTATTTGATTTTAGATGGGGCTTTCGAATACTCTACTTCTATGTCCCATCCTCTTTTTTTGCCGAATTCTTTCAATGCTCTCCCATAAGATTTGTCTTTGACTTTTAAGACATAAACATCCCTGTGAACAAAGTCATTATTCCAGAAAGAGGCGGCAGTTTGAGCAGAAACTACCTTGAAGTTCTTATCTTTCCCTAAAAAGTCCCAAATGTCTCTGATTTTAGTTGGAACCCAATACCAGCCCCATTTGACACGTTCTATCAAATCCTCTTTTGATAACTTGCTCAAATATTCCTTGGCGTTTGGCTCGATTTCTTTCACAGACTTTACCCTAACCAAACTTCCTTCCAATTCTCTTAATCTTTCATGGAACACTTTCAAGTAGTCGGGCATCTGCGTTCACCTTTTATTATTGTTTGGCAAACTACTTAAAACTACCTGTTCACCTTTTTAATGATTTGGCAAAACTAGATTTAACCATATTCAACCTTGCTACTACGACCGCTCTGATCAAGCAAAATAGGTCACAGCAGAACAAGCAAAAAAAGGATTTTTCACTTATTATTTCACCTTAGATTCTTCTTATTTAGTTTCTTCATGTAAAAAACCATCATAGACACCAACGCAACCACACCAACCAACACAGGGGACCATGAAGGAAACTCTGAGATGTAACCTGATGGAGTATATTTTTCGTTTGCCAATATTATGGTTCCATTGTGTTCGCCTCCGATTGCGTATATCTCGTTGTTTATGGCAGCAAGCCCCAACCCTGTGCGTGGGGTAGGCATAGCCGTTGCGTTTGTCCAAGTGTCTGTTGTTGGGTCATATACCTGATGCAGGTCAACCCCATCAATATCAGGTATAACCTGCCACGAATATCTTAGCTGTCCTCCAATTACATGGATTCGCTTTTTCCCAGACGGTTCTGTGATTACACAAGCCCGCGCATTATAAACGTGTGTAGGGATGGATGTGCCATTAGTCCACTGATTTGTTGCTGGGTCAAATATTTGAACCAAATTTGTGTAGGGATGATGGGGAAAGTCCATTCCCCCTGAAATGATGTAGATTTTGCCGTCTACCACAGCAGACGCATATCCACCAACGCCTACAGGAAGGGGTGCCATCTGTGACCAAGTATCTGTTTCTGGGTCATAGACATAATTGGAACTAACAGGATAAAGCAAGGTTATGAACCCAAGGTATTGTCCACCCATAACGTAGATTTTGCCGTTAACAACATTAGCGTGCACTATTCCTCTTGTTTCATGTGTTGATGTTCTGTTCTCCCATGTGTCTGTGGCGGGGTCATATACTCGTGTTGGAACGCCTGCGCTTCCACCTAAAACGTAAATTTTGTTTTGGCATGCAGCATAAACACCCCCTTTGGGAATTGGCGGTGGAGATAGCTTTGTCCAATTATTTGTTTCAGGGTCATAGCACAGTGTCATATTTGAATTCATATAATATATTTTCCCATTCAGCGCCAAAGCAACTCCCTTAGCACTTGTCTCCATTGGCAGAGGAGCCAAAGTTGTCCAAGAACCCCCCTCCTGTGCATTCACTTTTTCGATACTCAGAAAAGGAGTTGCAACTATAGAGAAAGCCAATAACAGAACTAATGCAGAGACTAGGAACTTGCTGGTTCCCCTTTTCATTCAAAGACCCAAATAAATCGGCGGTTAGAATTCATAAAAGGGTTTTTGTCAAGAAAACTTGACCAAACCTTAGCATACACAGTCAAAAAAAATTGACACAAAATTTTATCGCGCACGCAAATCACAATTTTACTTGGCTAACCTCTTCCTGTAAACAACAGCCACAAACAATACCGCAACCAACGTAACTAGCAGGGGTGCCCATGAAGAAAACTCTGGGATTAAATATGGTTCTGTAAGTGGATAATTGTCGTAGCCAGCAACAAAGCTCACAGCGCCACCTGCATCATTATCCCATTTGACTCCCGGTATCTCATACGGAGAATCACCTATGCCATCTTCGTTATCATCTGTGCCAACATAATCGCCCCAATAGTTGCCTATTGTACCGTTGTCCCAAATGTTGAACTGAAACACTGGACCTATTGCAAGATATGGTTCAACATTTTTTGTATTGTTAAAAATGCTGTTAAGGAAAAAAAGGTTCTGAGAGGCATTTCTCCAAAACGACAAAGCCACCATTTCACAGTCCTTCACCACGTTTTTTCTCACAACATTGTTGTTTGAGTCATCAAGCCTAATTCCCACAAAACCCCCAAAAATGAAGTTGCCGTCAATAATGTTTTCTTTCGAAAATTCTAATGTAATCCCGCTTGTCGCCTCAGTTACAGAATTTCCAATCACCTCATTTTGGGATGAAGAGTGAAGGAAAATGCCTATTCCCCCATTCCAAACAAAATTGTTGGCTATTGTGTTGCCTGAGGAATTGTGAACAAAAATTACATAGTCAGGAGCTTCTACAGAGTTATTTGTTACTTTCGAGTTTACTGTAGACATCAAGATTATTTCCACTGGATTTTTTGACAAATGAAGGTTCTCAACAATTATGTTTTCACAATTAACCAAAACAACAACCGCTGCATCCTCTGGCACTGTCTGACCCTGTTTATTTATCCAAAAAATTATCGGCTTTCCTTCAATAGTGTTTGAAGAATCAACGTCATTTAAAAACTGTGAATTTCTAAAGTCAACCCTAAGCTTCGGGTCAATGTCAAAATTTAAAGTATTATTGTTCAATTTGTTGCTTTTCAAAATGTTATTCACTCCCAACAGCTCTATCCCAGATGCCCGATTGTGTTCAATTATGTTATCGAGTATGCTGTTCCCATCTGAATCGACAACAAGTCCATGTAGGTTATTGAAGATGGTGTTGTTGCAAAGAGTGTTATTTGGAGAAGCGATGAAACGGACGCCCAAATTATTATTTCGTAAAAAGTTACAACATATCAGGTTGGCAGGTGAACATTCAAGTAATATTCCAGGACCATTACCGCTTACTGTGTTTCCTGTGATGTTGATTGTTGAACATCCATAAACCCAGATGCCTTCTTCATTATTTAGAATAACGTTACCGAACACGTTGCAATAGCTAACGTGGAGAAGATGAACGCCTCTGCGGGTCCAAGAATATGAAGAGGGTTGGATGGTGAAGCCTGTTATGTTAACATAGTGATGGCGAATCAGAACAACGGTTCCACTCAGGCGCATATCTCCAATAATTGTTGTAGTTGCTGGGTCTTCTCCAATTAAAGAAATAGCCACGTCAATAGACACGCTCTCATTGTATATTCCACTTTTAACAAAAACGGTATCGCCGTCAGATGCTGCATCAACCGCTTCCTGAATAGTGGCATAATCTTCTGGAACAACAATTGTCTTTGCCTCCGCCTTTACTGTTCTAACATCTAAAATGGGTAACCAAATAGAACAGAGAAGCAAAATCAAAGCCAATGCTGAACCTTTTCTCATTCTATACATCTCTTTCTGATTTTATTTCTGATTATCACACCAACCAAAGTTGCAGCAATAAGCAACGGCAGAATTGTCCATGATGGAAACTCTGGAATGAAATCGGCTGGCGTGTACCGTTCATTTGCTGCGGAGATAGGAAATCCAACCCAACCCTCTCGACCACCAATTGCGTATAAAATATCATCTACAACAGCAACACCTAAACCATAACGAGCAGTCGGCATTGTGGGACCATAAACCCACGTGTCTGTTTCCGGATCATAGACTTGATTTAAGTTGACACCATCAAGATTCTCCTTTCCACCCATAACATAGATTCTCTCTGTCGCCGTGTCTCCAGCGGATACGCCCACAGCTGCAGAATCCACGCCAGTGGGAAGCGAAGCTCCGTTGCTCCACGTGTCAGTTTCAGGGTCATAAATCTGATTGAGAGTAACACCAACTGCACCGCCCATTATGTAAATTTTGTTGCCAACAACCGCAGACGCGTATCCTTCCACTCCAGTTGGTATTGGCGTTTTAGTGGTCCATGAATCAGTTGCGGGATCGTAAACCTCGTTTATATCAAAATTATCATTGGGAGTACGCTGCCCTCCTCCTATTACGTAGATTTTGCCGTTAACTACGTTTGCGTCTATGCCATTTCTAGGTGTAGGCATTGATGTTTTTGTTTCCCACGTGTCTGTTGCTGGGTCGTAGACTTCGTTTGCGTCAGTATACTCCCAATCGCCTGTTGATCCGCCTATACAATATATTTTGTTGTCTACAACAGATATTCCAAAACTACTTCGCGGGGTTGGCATGGGTGTTTTGGTTGTCCAAATATTGGTGGCTGGATTATACATTTCATTAGTACTAAAGCGGTCAAGATAATTACTACCTCCCATAACGTATATCTTCCCATCCACAACCGCAACTCCAAGCCCACTTCTTGCTGTAGGCATCGGCTCCATTGTTGTCCAAGAATTCTCAGCTGCCTTGACTACGACAACCAAAAAAGGTGACAGCAAAAAGGTAGCAATAAAAATGATAACTAATGAGGAAATAATTTTTTTCACAGTTGCCTCCTCCCGTTTATATCAATTCAGGATAATAAAATGCAATTCTAAAGAATAAGTTTTTTTGGGGAATAATACTTGCACTTTTTTGTTCTTTGTGTCATAGTTACAGACTTGAAATTATTTCTCAAAAAAAGAGGGAAATTTGTGTTATTGGTGATTGCTGCATGGTAGATTGCTAAACTTATGGAGTGGTCATTGTTGTTATTACCAGACCTGAATGCTCGAGTTTCCATAGATCTTCATCTTACCGGTACCCCAGTCTTCAGGGTCTTCACCCCATTTTGCAGTAAATCCTAAGTAGAGTTCAGTTTCATCGTAATCGCAATCAAAGTATTGATTTGATGCTGCGTCTAGAGCACCAATTACTGTAGCGTGACTGTAGGAAAGGCGAATTCCGACCTGTTTTAACCAGAGATCGTACTCACACCAAGTACTGTTTGCAGATTGTTGTGTTAGAGGCATTGATGCATCTTCAAAACCTATGAAACAGTCACCGCTACTTGGGGTTCCGTGAAACCATGTATATGGCATTCCATAATATTCGCCTTCAGTTGAATTATAGCCTCCAACATGGTCTCCTTGACGACATGACCAAATAACCACGAAGAAGTGTTTGCTTGAACCAGTTTTATCCCAGACCTCATAGTCCCATATCTGATCATCGATATCATCCCAACCATCGTCATCAAAATAGTCCCGATGTTGCGGACTACTCATATTCATGCCTCCATGCCCATAATGAAACATCGCTACGTGATCAAAATAATCTTCAAAAGCGTCGGCGTGGTCCAACACGGTATCTTTCTCTGTATCACTGCCATGTAAATCATAGATAGTATAATCTGTCCATGTGTTATAATAAGATTCCCAGACGTTGATAACCGAGTGAGCCGCATCGCTTTCATCCTCTTCCACTTCATATGTGGAGCCATATAACGGCATGACGTAAGTACCGGCATTCACTGTTTGCATGACCATTGGGAATATGGTGAGCGAAATCAGAAGACACAACAATGCCCCGCTAAGTTTTAAAGAGTTTGCTTTTGGTCCGTTATGTAGCTCATGAGACCTTTTCTTTTTTCTTTTAGAATGGACAATAATTGCTCCCAGTACTATGGTTATTAGTAGAGCTATCCACGTAATTGCTAGTATGTTTGCGCTTGTTTCATTATTAGCCTCTTCATTTGATTCCAGCCCGATGGAATCTCCATTACCGTTAACGTCTCCATTGGATGAATAATCTCCCAGAAACTTCAGTGTACGGATATCATTGATTTCTCCTGTATCCGCCCAGATTCCGACATCAACTCCGTAAACATTACCAAGGTAAAGTTTATCGAAGTATAGTTTGACACGCCAGCCCGGATACAATGTTAAAGGCTCTCCGCTACGTGCATCCTTTTTGGAAGCGTAATTGCCGATATTCAACTTTGTTTCACTTACTCCTACTACATTAAACTCGGTTACTGTTACCGGAGGATTATCGCTACCCATAATCACATTCCACGAGAAGTTTTTGGTGCGATCTATTGCAATTCTTACAGCCTCTTCTTCGGAAAGATTAAGGTCAGTGCTACCAATTGTGTAGAGGCTCCAATTATCAATGAAATATTTTAGAAAACCTTTTTCAAATTTCAAGGCTACACATTTTGATGGTGCTTCAATGCC
Organism: Candidatus Bathyarchaeum sp.; assembly: GCA_016930555.1. Taxonomy (GTDB): domain Archaea; phylum Thermoproteota; class Bathyarchaeia; order Bathyarchaeales; family Bathyarchaeaceae; genus Bathyarchaeum. Next base: position 565 of record JAFGGM010000022.1, on the reverse strand, counting down.
GTTAACCGTATATGTCCACCGGTAAGATGTATAATTTGCGTTATCAGTGACTTTAAGATTGACGTTTTCGAATGTTTTTGTGACATTTTTATTTGCTTCAACATTGTCCAGCATGGACACCAATGTCCCGTAGTATGAAGCGCCGGAAATTGTTTGGTATCTGTTGATGATATCTTTAGCCATTTCAATGGTGCTGGTTGCTTGTTGGGTTATGTGTGGCAAACCGTTGGAATATATATTTATTGAATGCAATTTCTCGTTTACAAAAGTACAGATCACTTCAAGTTTGCTTTCTCCGGACTCAAGGGTGTATTTCACGTCTTCTTGCGGTAGACCTTTATAATCTAAAACTTGGTTGTGTAACTCTAAGGTTGTGCTGTATGCTGATGTATCGAGACCAACCATGTCCTCCAAGATGGTCAGCGTTTTCTCTGGGGAAGTCAATTCTGACGAAAATGCAGAAGGTATTTGTACAAGCAGAAACGAAATCATGATCAAAGTGACAACAGCTATAATGATAGTTTTTTTCATTTGTTTTTTCCTTCTATCTTTTTTAATTTTTGTT
>JAFGGM010000021.1 GCA_016930555.1 Candidatus Bathyarchaeum sp. | reverse complement strand
TAGGAAGGGGATGATGGTGGGGCCGGCCGGAGTTGAACCGACGACCTTTACCCGAAACAGATCATTTTCTGCCTCTACGGGTTTCTCCTCGCTCCAGAATCTCGTCATCCCAGAGTATGGTCAGCAAACCCTTGCTTATTTCTGGAGCCCTTAACGGCTTGCACCGTTTGCCGGTACGACTGTCGTCATCCCTTTCTAGCGCCAAGTCGAAAGACAGGGCGTGGCTAGACTACGGCCCCACATCCAACAACAATTTACATGTTCACAATATATACGTTTCCTGAAAAGCAAGCGAAACCTTAAAAAAGCTTGAATATGGATGATAAGAAGGTTGCCGGCCATAGGGTGTGGGACCCACCTGATCCCATTCCGAACTCAGAAGTTAAACCACGCTCCGTTCCTGGTGCTAGTGTGGTCTTAGGCCACGTGAACCCAAGAAAGCTGGCAATCACTTCTAATTTTCTAAACATGAATCAAGATGGTCTGTTCTTTTGCATAACTGGTTTCCTAACATGTTCTGAAACTATTTCTTGGAAATACTCAAAATTTATTACACACCTATTGCTTTGTGAGGAAGAGTGAATTATATGCTTCCTCAAATGGCAAGTTTGTTCGGTGGAGGAGACAATATTGTCTCGTTAATCTTTCAGCTGGTCTTCACTGGTATCTTTGTTGTCTTCATGTTTTATGGTCAGCGCGTACAGATGATGGTGATGCTTAGAGAAGTTGAAACACATCTACGTCGCCTTAAGTTCATGAGAGACGATGGACAAAAAGTAGCTGTGGAGACGATTAAGCAGGTAGGGAAACCTGTAGGAGACCCCAGCGACAGGATTAACGAATTTATGGAATATATTGCCATTACTCCTCAGACTATGGATCCAAATGGCATAGTCTGGAAACTGGAGCATGTTCTTGATGTTAGGGATGACCGCTTCAGAGATGAAGTGAAACTTATGGCACCTGAAGCAGATGAGGCACAACTGAACAACTTAGAGAACACTTTGGAGGCAGCTATGGCACTACACATGATATACAAGGTTATCCGGCACTTCTATCTCTTGGGCAAAAAAACCTTGAGCCTATACGTAATTATGCAAATCCAAATGGTTCTGCCTCTTATAATGCAGCAGGCAGAAGCATACGCCCAAGCATTAAGAGCCTTCTCAGAGGGTCAACCTATTGGTGATGGCGCTGGACCATTAGTTGCCGCTAAGCTGATGCAAGGATATGAAGCAAAAGATGTTGCAAAAGACATGGTTTCAGCTGAGGTGCCAATTGAGGGTCGAACAGCTTATGTCATGAAGGCTAAAGGTCCAGGAGGAAACGTGGGCAAGCCTGGAGATGGCATAAGGAACGTAATAAAGGAAAAGAAAGGAAAAATTGCCACAGTCATTATGATTGATGCTGCGCTGAAACTTGAAGGAGAAAAACCCGGAGAGATAGCTGAAGGAGTAGGCGCTGCAATTGGCGGACCAGGAGTCGAACAGTTCAAAATAGAAGATGCAATCCTCAAAGACAAGATTCCTCTCAATGCCATTATTGTCAAGCAGGATCTTGGAGACGCTGTTTCACCGATGCGCAAAGAGATTTTTGATGCCGTTGACCCAGTGATTGAGAGGATAAAGCGCCTGATTCTGGAAAGAACCAAGACGGGCGATAATATAATAATAGCGGGAATCGGAAACACGATAGGAATAGGACAGTAAGTGAAGAAAATGACTGACAAAGTTGAGCCGGTAAACAGGATTTCTCCATTTCTTCTTGTGTTAATACTCATAGTGTTCATTCTATCATTGAGTGCCCTCTTTATGGCAATGCAGTCCATTGCAGAACAAACGGACCTCCTTAATTCATATTCGTTCTTGGTTATAGGTGTCTTTGGACTAGCAATATCAGCATATATGCTACTGCAGACAAAAGGCAAGCCTTCCCACATCTCCCTTGAGTTGCCACGAGTGCTAACCACTCTAGAGTGCCCAAAATGTGACTTTAAGAGCATCCGAGATTTTCAGAGAGAAGACTACGTCTTCAAAGAGACAGGATCTTGCCAGAAATGCAATGAACCAATGAAAATCACGGCAATCTACCGTGAAGCTAAGAAAAAGAAAGACTAACCATTTTTTAGGTTAGCACTTCACAACCATCTTTTGTTATCAGTATCGTGTATTCTGCTTGTGCCACAGGCTTTCTGCTTGCTTCAACAAAAACGGGGTAGCCCATCACAGATTTGGATACCATAAGTTCATGGAATGCAATTTTGTAGCTACTGTGAGACGCGAACTTGTTTAACCACCGTTCAGCGAAGGGCAGGGTCAAGAAATTGGTTTTGATATACTTTAGAATCTTTTTGGCATAAGGGTTCTGTAGGGATTTGTGTTTTTGGTAGCGGAAGATGTAAGCTTCTGGCAAGTTGTCAACTCTGCCTGCCCCATTCGAGAGGGTTACGAAGGGTTCAACTCCATAGACTTCGCCTTCCTTGATTCGGGATGTGGATAGGTTGAATGCGTTGGGCAAGGATTTTCCTGCGTGTATTATGTAGCGTCTAATGAGGTGCCCTGTCAGGTTTGAGATAGGTTTGTATCCGCGGACTTTGATTGCCTTCTGGATTGTTGCTCCAAAACGTGCCACGGACAGTCCGGGTCGAAGTATCTCCACAGCCTTCGCCAGAGCCTCTTCTGCTGTGCTAACCATGTCAGCATATTCGGGGTCGAGGCATACCGTTGTTGCTGTGTCTGCTATGTAACCGTCAACATGAACGCCAATGTCGACTTTGACTATGGCTTTTTCCGGTACGACCTGCTTGTCGTCTGGGGGTGACGTGTAATGTGCCGCAATCTCGTTCACTGAAACATTGCATGGAAAAGCGGGTTTACCTCCTTTTTCTCTGGTCATACCTTCTACTTTTTCGCAGATGTCAATGAGGGGCATTCCTTCTTTGACAGTTTGCTGAATTTCTTCGCGGATTTCTCTTGCGATTTTGCAGGCTTGTTTCTGCTTTTCCAATTCTTCTTCAGGGACTGCCATACTCATGCACTATCTTCATTAAACATCTGGAGAGTTAAAAGAGTTAAGGATAGTTAGTTCATGTTACCAAGGGGGTATTTTCTTTAGAAAACCTTTAAACAGATAAACTCTACGGTTTAGCAAAGGTGGAACAAAGGTTGACCGCTTCAGGTGACAAGAAGTCGACGCTTGACCCTTGGGGAACAACGGTGGTTGAAGACTACAATCACCTCTATGAAGAGTTTGGCATACAAAAATTTGATGACCTCTGTTCTTTTATTCCGAACCCAAACATGTACATGAGAAGAGGGGTAATTTTTGGTCACAGAGACTTTGGTAGTGTGTTAGCTGCAATGACAAAAGGCGAAGACTTTGCAGTAATGAGCGGAATAAAGCCCACAGGCGAATTCCATTTAGGAACCCTCATGACCGCCAAAGAAATCATCTACTTTCAGCAGCAGGGAGCCCAAGCTTTCTATGCCATCGCAGATATAGAAGCATACGAAGACAACAGATTGAGCTTCGATGAGACTGAAAAGATTGCAGTGGGTAATGTTGCAGATCTGCTGGCTTTAGGCTTCGACCCAAAGCGGGGGCACATTTACAGGCAGTATAAGGAGCCGCGGGTCAGGGACTTGGCGATTCATTTTGGCGCTGGCGTAACTTTAGCCACAATGAAAGCCATCTACGGTGAAAGGCATATTGGATTGTATCTTTCGGCTCTTGTTCAGGCGGGAGACATTCTGATGCCTCAACTCAAGGATTTTGGGGGACCAAAACCAACTGTAGTTCCTGTAGGAGTAGACCAAGATGCGCATCTTCGTTTGACCCGTGATTTGGCTAACAAGTTCCGCCGCAAATTCAAGTTTGTTCCTCCATCATCTACTTACCACAAGATTTTGAAGGGGCTCGATGGTTCTCCGAAGATGTCGAAAAGGAATCCCATGAGCTACTTCACTTTGAACGAGACACCCAAGGCTATTGGCAAGAAGATTATGAGCGCTTTCACTGGCGGCAGAGCTACCGTGGATGAACAGAAGGATCTGGGGGGCATCCCAGAAATATGTCCCATCTATGAGATTGAAATGTGCCATTTCGTTGAAGACGATAACGAAGTAGTGGAAACCTACAAGTGTTGTAAATGTGGAAGCCTCCTCTGTGGAGAACACAAGGCACGAACAAAAAAGATAGTTACCCAGTTTGTTGAAGACCACCAAAAGAAACGGAAGAAACTTGTGGACAAGGCACGAGAAATACTGGGCGTCGACTAAACCGAAAGCTCCTTTCTTTGCGTTAGAGGTTGAAACCTTTAAAGCCTTCTTATTATAAAGCTAAACCAAGTTCATATTTAATACATTAACTTTGGTGTGTCATGGAGGAAAAGACAGGTGCCTGAACTCAGGGAAAATGAACAAAAAACGTTGCTTGCCCTAGAAAAGCTGAAAGGAAGGGCTTCAGTAGAGCAGATCGCAAAAACCGCAGGCTTGGCTCACGCCGCAGTAATGCGAGCCTTTCTCACCCTTACCGAAAACAAACTGACCAGAACCCACGAAAAAAAGCAGACCATAATTATGTTGAATACAGAGGGAGAAAGTTATGCAAGTATTGGTCTCCCAGAAAGACGGCTTCTTAATGCGATGGTTAATCTTGGGGGTGAAACAAAAGTTAACGTGGCCGTTGAAGAGGCAGGCTTAGAAAAACAGTTTATATCAGTGGCTTTGGGTTGGCTTAACCGTAAAGGCTGGGCAACCATAGAACAAGGCAACCTGAAGTCGCTGAAGGAGCCGCAACAAGGAGACGACGAGAAACTTCTGAAACTTCTGTCTGAGAAGGGGTCGCTGGTTGTTGAGGAGCTTGATCAGGAATTTGGAAAGGCTGTTACTGTTCTAAAGGGCAGGAAACTTGTGGAAACTGAAGAGAAGACCATTCGGGAGTTAGAGTTAACTGATGATGGATGGAATCTGGTCAATAAGGGGATACAAGTTCAGGAGGAAATCAGTCAGCTAACTCCAGAGCTTATCAGAACAGGAAACTGGCGCAATGTGAAGCTGAGAAAATTTAATGTTGAGGCTCCAGGTCCTGAAGTTCTACTTGGGAAAATTCATCCAGCCCAGCAGATAATTCAGGAAATCAGAGAAATCTTTCTTGAGATGGGTTTCACCGAAATTCGAGGTTCCATTGTTCAGACGGCCTTTTGGAACTTTGATGCCCTATTTCAGCCTCAGGACCACCCCGCCCGAGACATGGTTGACACCTTTTATTTGTCCAAACCAAATAAAGGCAAACTTCCTGACAAAAAAAATGTGGAAGCAGTTGCATGCACTCACGAGAATGGTGGGACAACAGGTTCAAGGGGCTGGGAGTATTCTTGGAGCCCAGAAGAAGCAAAACGGTTACTGTTAAGAACTCATACAACGGCTGAGACCATCCGCTACTTGTCGGAACACAATGAGCCTCCAGTTAAGGTGTTTTCTGTAGACAGGGTTTACCGCAACGAAAAGCTAGATTACAAGCACTTAGCCGAGTTCCATCAAATTGAAGGAATAATCATGGACAAGAAGGTGACGTTGCGGGACCTTATGGGAACGTTGACAGAATTCTATTATAAGCTGGGGCTGGAGAAGGTGCAGTTTTGGCCTAGCTACTTTCCGTACACGGAGCCTTCGATGCAGTCAACCGTTTATGTTCCTGAGCTGAATAGTTGGGTTGAGTTGTGTGGGATGGGAATCTTCCGTCCAGAAGTTTTAGCTCCGTTTGGGGTCAAGCACCCTGTTTTGGCTTGGGGCGGAGGTTTGGAGCGGCTGATTCTTCTAAAGCTTGGTCTCGAGGACATCAGGATGTTGTATAAGAATGATTTAGGTTGGATAAGGAGAACTCCAATATGCCAACGATAACGTTGGAAAGGGGCAGGTTTAGCCATTTTGTTGGGCGAGACCTTAGCGTGCAGGAGATGGTGAAGTGGCTTCCGTGGCTGGGAACCGACACTGAAGAAGTCGGTGCAGATTACGTGAAGATTGAGTATAACCCTAACAGAGTTGATTTCTGCAGCTACAGTGGAGTTGCCAGAGCCTATCGGGGACTTATGGGTTGGGAAACGGGAATTCCCACCTTCACACTAAAACAAGGAAACATTACTCTCAGAGTGGACAAGAGTGTTGCTGAGGTCAGGCCATATGTTGTTTCTGCTGTTGTCCGCGACCTAGACATCGACTATGACGTCATCAGGGAGCTTATGGAGATGCAGGAGGCTCTACACTGGATGATAGGTAGAGACAGAAAAAAAGCATCAATCGGAGTCCACAACTTGGATTCAGTTAAACCTCCTTTCTCGTATATTACTTGTGCCCCAGACGAAATCAAGTTCGTTCCTTTAGACAAAAAAGAGCTGATGACGCCACAGGAGGTCTTGGAAAAACATGAAAAAGGCATAGCCTACAAGAGCGAGGTGGATTGGGCGTCCCGGTATCCGCTGATTGTGGACAGCAATGGAGATATTCTTTCTTTTCCACCCATAATTAATGGTGAACTAACCAGGGTAGTCGAGGACACAAAGAACCTTTTCATTGACGTTACAGGCACTGAACTGAATGCTATTTCAAGAAGCTTGAATGTTCTGGTTACTGCCTTAGCGGACATGGGCGCTAAAGTAGAGAGTGTTCCTGTTGAATATTTTGACCGTATTTTGGTTACGCCAGACCTTACTCCGCAGAAGATGCGGCTGCATACGGTCTATTCTAATGAGCGTTTGGGTCTCAATTTTTCTGATGCAGAGACCATCGAGGCGTTGTTGAAGTCTAGGCTTGGTGCAAAACAGGCTGCGGCAGGTGTTGTGGATGTTAGGATTCCCGCTTATCGTACCGATATACTGCATGAGATTGATTTGGTTGAGGATGTTGCCATTGGCTACGGCTACTATAATTTGACGCCCACAAAGCCTGTGACTGTGACTATTGGCAAGCAGCACAAGTTTAATTTGGTGGCGGGGGACGTTAGGCAGATTATGGTTGGTTTGGGTTTTGTGGAAGCCCTGAATTTTGTTCTTGCCAACGAATTTGACCACTATCAGAAGATGCGACGAAAACCTGAGGGGCTGGTGATTTTGGCGAACCCTGTTTCCACAGAATACTCCATAATAAGGAATGACCTGCTGCCCAGCCTAATTAAGAACTTGGCAGACAGCAAACATCATGTATTTCCGCAACGTATGTTCGAAGTCTCCGACGTAATCATACTTAACCCAGACACAGAAACCGGCACTGAACGAAAAATACATGCGGCTGCAGTTACTTCTCATCCAACAGCCAACTTCACAGAAATAAAATCGTTTCTAGATTCCCTGCTAATGAACCTTTGCTTCAAAAACGTGACAACAAAAGAGACAAACCATCCAAGCTTCTTGGAGGGCAGAGCAGCCACAGTATCGTTAGGAGATATTGAAGTTGGTTTGGTCGGAGAAATTCATCCCGAAGTTCTTAATAATTTTGATTTGGAGAATCCTACAGGCGCCTTCGAAATAGATCTCCAGAAGATTATAGATGTCAAAAAGTGAATTCTCGTTTTGTGTATAGAAAAGCTTAATGTTCATTTGTGTAATCTTCTTTAGTTGCTATGATAGTGTAGGCTGGAGCATAATCCTGCCGGAACCTTATGCGGGCTCATGCAGACGGACCTGACAGAGGATGGTGTGTTTCATCTACCGTTGATGAAGGGTCAACCCAGGCATGGGACACGGTGGGCGCGGGCAAAACCAACCCACGTGTGAGAGAGCTCATCTGAGAAGAGCGTCTTTGCTCCGTCTGTGAGGATGAGAGTTAGTTGCGTGGGACACAAAGCCCGCGACACTTACAAAACCTAACAAAAGTTCTCGTTTCTGCGCTGTGCGCGCGCTGTCTACTTTGAGCATTTTAGTATCCTAATAGATGTTAATTGTTGAAAAAATGGTTTTTCAGAATTTCGTTGCACTGCACATTTTTTCTAGAAAACTTCTCATTTATGTTTTTGCTGCTCCGTTAATCTTAAATACTAGATGTTAACTATATCTAACATAGAGTTAGAAATACTCAACAAAATATGAGAAATAAATAATGGGGGAAATATGATGAAAAACCTAAGCTACATAATCATCGCCCTAGGAATGGCAACATGCCTAATAGGGGCATACATCATGGCCTTCGGAGTACCAATCGTAAGTCCCGACCACACAGGCATCGCAACAGTTGTGGGCATAACTGGAATCGGTATAATAAGCACAGCAAACACCACACTGCTGGCAGTAAAGAAAAGGGAGGAAAACAGACAATGACAGATTTTGCGTGGCCAATAATCCTAATCGTTAACGCAGTTCTTGTGCTGCTAGTAGGTGTCTTTGTTATTTGGAAAATCCAAAGAGAGAAAAAATCGGGTTTTCCTATCAACGATGAGCGCACCTTAAAGATCAGCGGAAGAGCAGCCATTGGAACTTACTATATCAACATTGCCTTTATGATATCACTAGCCTTGTTCATAATATTCGGAACAGAATTTCTAGAGTTGCCAGAGCTTGAAGCCGGATGGGCGATAATTGCAATAATGCTCGTTTCAGGCCTCTCATACGGCTTGTTAAGTTGGTATTACAGCAGAAAAGGCGACCTCTGATGCGGACACGAATCAAAGAACTTCGGGCAAGACACGACCTTACACAAGATGATTTGGCAAAGGCGGCTGGAGTACGAAGAGAAACCGTCCTGTATCTAGAGAAGGGGAAATACAATCCCTCTCTGAAATTGGCTCATGACATTGCAAAAGTGCTACAGACAACAATTGACGACCTGTTCATCTTTGACGACGAAGACAAAAAACAATAAACCAGAACATATCACCCCTTTTTTTCTTCACGCCATCTGGATTTCAATAAGAACTTTTAAGTTGAATAAATAAAAAGAGTGAAGATAAGAGGCAACACACTTGGACCTGCAAAAAAGAATCGACTTAGTATTAAGAGATACTGCAGAAGTCATAACACCCGAAGAAATCAGAATACTCTTAGAAACAAACGACCAGCCCCGAGCATACTGGGGTTTTGAATGCTCAGGACTACTGCATATAGGTATCGGCTTGGTGTGCTCAGCCAAAATCAAGCATCTAGTAGAAGCTGGATTCAAATTCACAATCTTCCTAGCAGACTGGCATTCATGGATAAACAACAAGCTAGGTGGAGACATGGAAAACATCCGCATTTGCGGAGAATACCTGAAACAAATCTTCACCTCCCTAGGCCTAGAGCCAGAAAAGATAGAGTTTCGCTGGGCATCCGACATAGTAAACAATGTTGATTATTGGGAAAAAGTCATCCGCATATCCAAAAGTGTCTCAGTAAACCGAACATGGCGCGCATTACCCGTAATGGGCAGAGAAACAAGCATGAAAGACATCGAAACAGCCTGGGTCCTTTACCCCACTATGCAGGCGGCAGACATTTTCGAGATGGACATAGATGTAGCCTGCTCAGGAATAGACCAGAGAAAAGCTCATATGTTGGCAAGAGATGCAGCAGAGAAGCTTAAGTGGAATAAACCTTCATGTATCCACACTCCATTGCTTATTGGGCTTCAGGGACCTGCAACCACAAACAAAGAGTTTGACGAAAACGCTGACTTGAATGTGGAAATCAGCTCTAAAATGTCAAAGAGTATTCCTCAAAGCAGCATACTTGTTCATGATTCCGCTGAGGATATTGCCTCAAAAATTAAGAATGCTTACTGTCCCCCCAAACTTGTGAAAGGAAACCCCATACTCGAGTTAGCGAAGCTCGTAATCTTCCCCGAAAAGGACCAGCTAGTGATACCGCGCCCAACCAAGTACGGAGGTCCTGAAACATTCGAAAGTTACGAGAGCCTAGCAAAAGTTTACGACGAAGGAAAAATCCATCCCCTGGACATGAAGAACGGCGTCTCCGAAGCTCTCATCGAAATCCTGAAACCTGTCCGAGAACACTTTAAGAAACAGCCAGAAACCCTAGAAAAAATGCTGAGAATTGAGATAACACGGTAAACGAGTTGCCGACAAAAACAGAGAAAAGACTAGAAAAAATCCTTGAACTTCTGGAAAGACTGGAGAAGGAATCAACAAAAGGCACCCCCGTAGTCGTTGAAGGAAAAAATGATGCTAGAGCCCTCCAAAAGCTGGGAATAGCAGGAGACATTATTTTAGCGAAAACTGCAGGAAAATCCTTTCTCGATGTTTTCAGCGAAATAGAGCACACAAAAAAACGAGAAATCATCCTCCTCTTCGATTTTGATAGGCGTGGCAAAGAATGGACTAACCGCATGGCTCGTTGTATAGAAGGAAACAAAATTGTCCCAAATCTGCTCTTTTGGAGAACTCTTTTGGGTCTAGTAGGACGCGACATCAAAGATATCGAGGGCTTACCTTCCTATCTTGATACATTGAAGAGCAAAACTGTCAAGTCGTAAACTATAATAGACACTGAAGACTTAAAACAAAATGTCTCAGTTTTCACGGGGACATTTACCATGATTGAGGTGAATAGAAACGAAATCAGCACAAACTGTTACGATAAAGTATGTTATTCGAGCCCGATTCGAAGTGGAGGGAGTAGTTGAGAAACCGGACGTAATCGGAGCACTTTTTGGACAAACAGAAGGTCTTTTTGCGCCAGAACTTGACCTCCGAGAGCTTCAGAAATCGGGAAGAATAGGCAGAATAGAAATTAATTTGGATTCAAAACAAGATAAAACGAACGGAAACATAAACATACCAACAAGCTTAGACCGAGTATCAACAGCAATTATCGCAGCAAGCATCGAAAGCATAAACCGTGTAGGACCATGTAAAGCTAAAGTTATTTTGAACAAAATAGAGGACATACGGGACGCGCGGCGAAGAATCATCATAGACAGAGCTAAAGAGGTTCTTCGGAAATGGACTGTCGAAACAATGCCAGGCACCGACGAAATCTTCAGAGAAGTCTCAGAAATGCTAAGGCTCCAACGCGTTGAAAAATATGGACCTGAAGAACTAACTGCAGGACCAGAAATTAACAGTGCAAAGGACATTATTGTTGTGGAAGGAAGAGCAGATGTAATTAATCTATTGAGGGCTGGAATACAGAATACAATAGCTGTTGAAGGCGCAAAAATTCCGCAATCCATAATCAAAATATGCAAAGAAAGAGAAGCAACTGCATTTCTAGATGGTGACCGAGGCGGCGATCTTATTCTCAAAGAACTACAGCAGGTAACGACGATAAAATATGTTGCCAGAGCCCCCAGAGGCAAAGAAGTAGAGGACTTGACCTTCAAAGAGATTGAAAAAGCTCTGAAAGACAAAGTTCCTGTCGAAAAGGCGAAAGGCAGAAGGAAGAAGGAGCAGCCACAGGCACAACAGTTACCGCAACCAATACCACAGCAACCAAAACCGCAACCACAGCAGCGACAGAAGAAAATGGTTCCCAAACAAATTGTTGAAATCGCACAAGAGCTGAATGGAACGCTGGAATCAGTGCTCCTTGACAAAGACATGAAGCAGGTGGAGCGAATGCCGGTAAGGGAACTTGCAGAAAAGCTTCAGCAACAAAAAGACATAGACACGGTGATCTTTGATGGTGTCATAACACAGAGGCTTGTGGATATTGCTGCAGAAAGAAACATCAATTACCTGATAGCTGCCCGAGTTTCAAAAGCAATGAAGCAGCCACTGAAACTCAAATTGATGACCTTTGAAGAAATCTTAGCATAACATACAAAAAATCCGAATTCAATAACGTCGCTGGAGGCAACTGCCTCCTCAAATTTTTTTATTTATATTGTCAGTAAATAGACGTTAGTCTCCCAATATGCTTTTAACGGGTCTTACATCCAGTATTTACATTGTGCCATTTTGAAAGGATAGAGTTCTTTTGAAGATTTCTCGAATAGACCTCAAGAAGGGTTTCGCTAAGGTTATGCCCGAGAGTTTAGATGACCTGTGGCACCTCTACAACATAATTCTTAGAAGGGATGAGGTTTATGCCCGCACCACCAGGCAAGTGAAACTGGATGATCAATATGCACGTTCAACGAAGGCAAAAAGGGTGCCAGTTAATTTGGGTGTGCAAGTTGAGAAAATGTATTGGGACAGGGTTCTTAATCGCTTGCGAGTAAACGGTATCGTGATTGATGCTCCAGAAACTTTGAGTATAAAGGGTTCACGGCACACACTGGACATAACGGTTAATCAGCCTATTACGATAGTTAAGAAAAGATGGCAAAAACATGAATTAGACCGGTTGAAGCGGGCAAGCAAACTCACGGCAGCGCCCCTTACAATAATTTCGATGGATGACGAAGAATACTGCGTGGCTGTTCTGCGCCAATATGGCATCGACATAAAAGCTGGAGAAAGAATTAAACTTCCAGGAAAGTTAGAGGCAGAAAAGAGGTCAAAGGGAAAGCAACTGTTTTTTGGTGGTGCCCTCAAGGCGTTGCGGGAAGCATGGGCGCCTCTTCAGAGTGCGATAGTTGTTCTTGGTCCTGGATTCATCAAAGACGATTTCGTTGAATACATTCGGAGCAATGCTAGGGACATAGCGGAATCGCTTATTGGCGTGAAGGGAACAAACAGTGCAGGTTTATCTGGAATACAAGAAGCGCTTCGCTCAGGGATCCTTTCTAATATGTTGCAGAACATGAGGGTGGCTGACGAAATGAATGCTATAGAGGAGCTTTTAGCAAGGCTTGGAAGAGGAAAGAACGACGCTACCTATGGATTCACAGAAGTGGAGAAGGCAGTTAATTATGGTGCGGTTGAGAAGCTGTTGGTTGCGGATTCAAGCCTACGTGAGACTACAAACGAAAACAGGAGAATCATGGAAAAGCTTATGAAGAACGTTGAAGACGCACGGGGAACTGTCATGGTCATGAGCACTGAACATGAGGCAGGAGCAAAACTGCTCTCCCTCGGCGGCATCGCAGCCCTACTACGATTTCCCATATCCTAACAGGTTGAACGCCACAAATTTGCTAACGATAAGGATGAACATAAGACAGAAATCTTGTGTTATGCTGCGATATTTGCACTATGTCCGGCTGATTTTTTGGTTAGATTTTACCCCCAAACCTATAGATGTAATTTTAAAGACTCAATGAGTGCTTTTAGAGTATTTCTAAGATACTTTTAAATTTTAGTTACTTTAATTGTAAGTGAGGGAAAAAGCATTGCCAGTTAAATTTGAATCAAGTGTCATGCAAGTAGGAAATTCGTTCAGAATAACTATTCCCCAAGAAATATCCAAACATCTAGAAATAAATAAAGGAGACATACTTGAAGTTTGGGTTGACAATCACACAATACTCTTAGAAAAAAAGAAATTAATTTTTGATGCAATCTGGGCTTTCAAAGAAGACATACTACAACTAAGGAAGGACCTAAAAGCAAATATTACTGCTCATGTATCCCAACCATTGGGCAAACCTCTACACAAATACAAAGGAAAAATATCCATAACACGTAACAATTTAATACTTGAAGGGGAACTCGTTGACTCGAAGCAGCAATCAATTTTTCTTTTCTCTCAGAAAGAAATCACCGATTTTCATCTTGGATGGGATAACACGTTAAGAAGATGGAAAGATTCAAGAGCTTACATCAAACCACTCAGAATAATGTTTAGAAACGGAATAGATACGAAAGTAGTATACATCTATACCAAAAATCCTAATTCATCAGTCTATGGAGAAAAAAACCAAGAAATCTACGAAATACTAGAAGAGCAAAAAATAGGTACAACAAAAACAAACGTTTAGGGCTAAAATTTTGGCTCGCGGAGTTTAGTTGGTTTGTGTTTATTTTTTGTAGAATTTGGTGCGTCTGCGGACTGCGGGGTTCTGGTCTGCGAGATATTTTAGGGCTTGTTCAAAGGTTTCGTCTGGAGCTATTTTTTTTTCGATGAAGACTCCTGTTCGTCCTATTTCATCGCGGCGTATGAGAGCCCGAACACGATCCAGCACGGTATTAAGGGAGACGCCCAAGAGATTAGCAACCTCTTCCTCTTGACCCACAACCGCTGATTCTACATGACCATCTGTTGTGGGTTCAATGAGCATAAGCCGCTTATCCACCCCAGAAACCCGCTTCTCTTCTTTAAGGATGGATAAGGATGCTTCGCCCCCAAACCTGTAAAAGTCTTTCTCTACAGGACGGAGCTTAACTAAAGGAAACGACAAACTGGTCTGCTGATCCAATTCAATATGTCCCTTCAAGGCATAAATGGGCGTAGCCTGCACAATAATCCGACTATAATTCCTGAAACCAGACTGCTCAAGATAAGTTTCCAGGATAAAGGATGATGGTGGGTCTGGCAAGAAAACGTCGATGTCGCTGGTTTCTGAAACGTCGCCACGGGCAATGCTTCCATGCACAATAGAACGCAAATGATGGTTGTCCAGTGTCTCCATTATGTCCACAGCTTTGGACCGTAACTGGTTCAAAAGTTGCCAGCTTCTCTCCTCATATACAATCTCTAGCCGTTCAGCACGTTTTATGGGCTTCTTAGCCATTCTTCACTTCACCGTTTCAAGGCAATCCTTCAGCCAATCCAAATAAGCAGGGGAGCCCGCCACAATAGGAAACGCCAATATTTCGGGGACATCGTAGCTGTGAAGCTCACTCACCCTTTGTTGGAGATTTTGAAAAAGCGTTTCACTGGACTTCATAATCACCAGAACTTCTTCTTCAGATTCTATACTTCCTTGCCACCAAAAGAAAGAAGAAACAGACTCAACAATGTTAGCACAGGCAATCAACTTTTCCTTCAACAGAGCATAGACTATTTTCTCAGCTTCTTCCCTGCCAGAAGTGGTTATAAAAACAATCAGATACGCCATGACTTCTCCCACAAAGATACTATGGAATAGTGCTATTTTAAATAAATCAATAACGAAGATTCTGGTATGCTTATTGCTGGAGTTGACGAAGCCGGACGTGGACCAGTAATCGGTCCATTAGTCATAGCAGGCGTTATGATAGAAGAAACAGACTTACACAAACTAGTAGACTTAGGTGTAAAGGATTCCAAGCTACTTACACCACAGAAACGCGAAACACTTGCCCAACAAATAGAAGAATGCGCCCTCATTTACCACACAGTGTGGTTGTCTCCAGCAGAAATCGACCGAGTTGTAAAAAGTAAAAGAAAACTCCACAAACTAAATCGCCTCGAAGCTAAAACAATGGCCAAAGTAATAACAATTCTCAAGCCAGACACAGTCTATGTGGATGCCGCTGACAGATTAACAGACAGATTCGCAGAACACATCCTAGAAAACCTCACCTTTAACCCAAAAATTGTATCAGAACACAAAGCAGACCTGAAATACCCAATTGTATCAGCAGCATCGATAATAGCTAAAGTGGAACGAGACAAAGCCATTTGTCAACTGCAACAGAAACACGGCAACATAGGCTGTGGATACCCAAGCGACCCCAAAACAATAAAATTTCTGGAAGACTGGACCAGAAAATTTGGTACATACCCAGATTTCGTGAGAAAATCATGGAAAACAGCAAAAAGAGTTATGGAAAAAACAGATTTACGACAACAAAGGCTGCAGTAAACCTGTCCTTTTTTAGCATCAAATTAGCTTAGTGTATGAATTGCTTGTTTGACGGCATCTTGAACGTTTGTCCCTGGTTTGGCAGACATGAATGTTATGTTGTGCTGTTTTAGCAGGTCGGATGCGCCAATTCCAAGTTCGTTAGCAAGTACAATTTGAACGCCCGCGTCAACCAACATTTTTACTGCGATTGGTCCAGCTCCATGATGATATGATACTGCAGAATTCTCTAATATAGTTACGCCAGAAATTTTTTTGTCTTTAGCATCTAATATGGTGAAGGTGTTGGCTCTACCAAAAACATCAGAGACAGCATCGTCTAATCCCTTGGTTCCGTTAGTTGCAACAGCTATTTTGAGGATTCCCAAAAAAATTCACCTCCCCCTGATATTTTACTTAACAGACACAGTGCTGTGAGCCTGTCTATGGTTTCACTTTTTGAGTTTCGTTTTCAATTCTTCGATTCTAGCTTTTACGCCGCCCATCTCTTGCTCAAGGTCTACCTTCTCGGCTTCCAACTGTTTCTGATAGTTTTCCAAAGCTGTTACTTCTTGTTCTGGAGACTGTGGTTGAGCTACTGGAGTTATCTGAGGGTAAACAGCTTGACCTATGGCAGGTTGTGGGATTGCGTATCTGCCTCTGCCAAAACCTCCCCCCCAGCCTCTGCCGCGTCCTCTGCCTCGTCCCCCTCCATATCCGCCTGTTGGGTTCATGTATCCGGGAACGGGGTAGCCTGCGCAGTATCCGGCTGCTCGTCCTGTCATGGGTCCTGTGCCCCAGGGTCCTGTTCTATCTCCTCTTGGCATGGTATTTTCACCTCTATTTTTGTGTTTATGCACAATTTACATTTATTAGAATATGCACAGAAATATATAAGAGTTACTGAGCAACCAGATTAAGCATATAAACAGTAAAACACACATAGTTGATTATAATGCCACAAAGACGATGCAGGCGAGGAAGAAGAGGAAGATTCCCCAAACCAGTCACAATACCAAACCCCACAAAAGTAGAAAGATTTGTCCCACAACCAACAACAACCGACAACCCCATCCAAATCGAAACCGCAGAAGTCGAAGCCCTACGACTAGTAGACCTCGAAGACCTATCACAAGAAGAAGCGGGCACAAAAATGGGCGTCTCAAGAGGAACTATATGGAGACTTCTCCAAAGCGCAAGAAGAAAAGTAACCCAAGCCCTCACCGAAGGAAGACCCCTGACAGTCACCACTTAAACAGAACAAAAACCGAGAAACCCACAACTTTGATAATTCAGGATTGTAGCGTTAAGAGATAAAAATCTGCTGAAGCCAAGCTAACAAAATTTAAGCATGAACTGCTAATATTTTTATCTGGAGAAAAAAATGTGTGAACTCAAAGTAATCATAGAAGGGAAAGTAGTTTTTGAGAATGTAATTTACGCCAAAAATGTTGGAGACCGAGTTGTGCTCAAAGACATCCTAGGAAAGACCATGGAGTTCAAGAATCATACGATCATAGAAGTCAACATAACAAACGAAAGCCTTATTCTCAAATCCAAATAAAACCCGAAGTTAGCAGTGCCCCATTGAAGCTATTCCAGGAAACCCTGAAAGCTGCTAGCTGGGGCGTTAGATACTACATGGTCTCTGAGTAATGAACTGCAAAGCTGCTACGGGATATTTTCTAAAGTGTTTTTCCAGAGCTCTTCGATAGCTTTTGAGACACTGCTTTCTGGAGAATGTTCTACAACAGGTTTTCCTGCAACCATAGCTTCCGTGACAACAGGGTCAAAGGGTATCTTTCCGACAACCTTTACGCCATTGGAGCTGCAAAACTCTTCTATTCTAGATGTGTTGTCTTCGTTTATGTCATATTTGTTTATGCAAACAAGGGAAGGAATCTTGAAGTGATTTAACAGACCCTGGGCACGCTCCATATCGTGGATTCCCGACAATGTTGGCTCAACAACTATTAGCCCCACATCAGCTCCTCCTACAGAAGCTATTACAGGACAGCCAATTCCAGGCGGCCCATCATTAATTATTAACTCACAGTTTTCTTTTTCAGCAAGCTGTTTCGCGTTCTTCCTAACCAAGCTTACAAGTTTACCTGAGTTTTCTTCTCCCGGATTCAATAGGGCATGGGACATGGGACAATACTTTGTCTTTGAGATGAAGGCGTATCCAGAAATTCGTTTCTCAAACTCTATTGCAGCTACGGGACAAACGTAAACACAGACTCCGCAGCCCTCACAGAGAACCGGATCAATAACCTGCTTTTCTATTGCACCAAATCGACAATACTCCTCACACTTTCCGCATTGAACACACAAATCTTCATCCAGCACAGCAACTCTAGAAGCTTTGAATTCATGTTTTTCCAACACCTCAGGTTTCAGTAGCATGTGCAGGTCTGGTGCATCCACATCACAGTCAGTTAACACAGCATTTTGGGCTAATACTGCAAGAGACGCTGTCACGCTTGTTTTTCCTGTTCCGCCCTTTCCACTCAATACAGTAATTTCTTTAACCAAGAGCTTCACCCCTTTATCCTTTCCTGAACTTCCACAAACTTCTTTTTCCACTCAGGCATCTCCGTTACGAAAGGAACTCCACGAGAATAGAGTTCTGCAATTCTTTTGCTAAAGGGAATCTCCATTAAGAGGGGAATTTTTTCTTTTTTGCAGTATTCATAGACTTTTCTGTCTCCAAGACCTGCGCGATTTATTACAACACCCATGGGAATTCCAAGGTCTTTTAAAACTTGAACAGTTATCTTCAAATCATGTAAACCGAAGGGAGTTGGTTCCGTTACAAGGATACAGTAGTCAGTTTTGTGGACTGAAGCGACAAGGGAACATGCAGTTCCTGGGGGAGCGTCTATTACCACATTTTTGTTGATTTTGATTTGGTTCTTTACTGCCTTTATTAGGGGCACAGCCATTGCTTCTCCAACATTGAGTTCACCGTAAACTATCTCAACATCATTTGCTTTTCCCTTCTTGATAACACCTATCTGCCTCTCCGTTTCAGTTATCGCCTTTTTTGGGCAGACCAGTGTACAACCGCCGCAACTGTGACATAACTCAGG
>JAFGGM010000020.1 GCA_016930555.1 Candidatus Bathyarchaeum sp. | reverse complement strand
GGGGTCGCCGAGCTAGGTCAAAGGCGCAGGCTTCAGGAGCCTGTCCCGTAGGGGTTCGTGGGTTCGAATCCCACCCCCCGCACCATTATTAGAGTGTATTTAAGCTTATTTTGCAATAACAAGCTCATTTTGAGGATTTAGGATTGGGAATTGAAATTTCAACTTTATTTTACTGGTAAAATAGGGTGGGGGTCTGGTCTTGAATAGAACAAAGTCCATATTTTCTAATTGACGGGTTCAAATCAGCAAATTTGTTTTTCCATAATAATTTCGTCTATCAATTTTCCTTGTCGTAAATGTCTCTCTGGAATTATTCCAGTCTCAATGAACCCAACTTTTTTGTAAACATGAATTGCTCGTTTGTTAGTAGTAAAAGCATTAATTGTCATTTTTCGCAAACCAAAGAAAACAGCCTGCTCCATAAGGATTCTTAGAAGTTCAGTCCCAATTCCGAGATTTCTATAGCCTTTTTTCACAATTATTCTTATTGCTCCAATAGGATGCTCTTTGTCTCCTTTTTTTATTTTAAATTCAGCTAATGCAACAACTTTCTTGTCAACTTCTGCAGCAAGAACGAAGTCTTCATCTCTCTCTAAATGAGCTATGACTTCGAGCAACCACTCGGCTTCTTCTTCTCTTGAAATTTTTTCAGTGACATAAATGTCTGCCTTTCATCAACAAGTGAATTGATAAGTTCTAAAAAGTCGTCCAAGTCTTCCAATATTGGAGTTCGAAAAATTACATTTTTTCCATCTTTAGTAACGAATTTTCGTATAATCTTTCCTACTTTCAATTTTACTTTCCAACAGTAGTTTTGGAAAAATAGGTAATAATATTTTGCTGGTAAATTCGGGCGCGATTCCTACTCCCCGCACTAACAGTGAACTTGTTTTATTATTGATTGCACTCTGCCGACTTTGTCGTCTGTAAGTCGTACTTTGATTCCGTTTGGGGTAAGTTGAGCTGTTGGTAAGGATGTCCTTGACTGTGTCGGTTAATTTTCCGTTCCGCTGGTACTGCTTCAAGACGATTTGCACTTGGATGCCCTGTTTGATTTGGTTTCTTTGTTGATTGAATTGTATTTCCCGTTCTACTGGCTTCACTGCTTATAGCTCGTTCGCACGAACAAGTGTGACTTAAACTACTATTTGCCCCATTCTTCGAGCAAAGCGAGTATTCAAAACGATTTTATAGATCTACTGACTGCAATCAACTCGAATATACTACTAAATCCATGATTTAGATGGAGGAAATAAATTGACCAAAAAAAGCAAGAAAGAAAAAACAGAGGGTATAGAAAAACATAAACAAGCACTAAGAGAAAAGAAAATGAAGAAGAAAGAAAAAAAGAAAGTCACAATTCCCGCCAACTATAGAAAAAAATAGTTCTTTTAAAAATTGGCTTTCACCCTGAAAAATAGGGTTTCGTGGGTTCGAATCCCACTCCCCATACAATCTTGTTAGCAGTTTTTCCTAAAGTCTTAAAGCCCCTTAAGGAACTAATATGTCAATTGATTTTATTGTGAAAATGGTTAGCTAAATTAATGGGGGCGCAGGATATGTCGCGGGCTAAAAAGCCCAAAGGATTTGTTGGAAGATTCTTGGCAAGAGGTATGGCTTTGGGTCACATAAGTTTCTATAAAAACGCTGCCAAAGCCCTTAATCTTCAGCCAGACGATAAACTTCTTGAGATCGGCTTCGGGTCTGGGTTATTCATTAAAACGTATGCTTCTCATGTTTCAAGAATAGCTGGGTTAGATTATTCTGAAGACATGGTGAACTTGGCAAGCAGCATCAACAAAGAGCTCATAAAATTAGGAAAAGCGGAATTCAAACAAGGAGATGTGTCCACCCTACCTTGGCGCGATAATGAATTTTCTGCAGTTGTGGGAATTGAAACATTCTTCTTTTGGCCTAAACCAGAAGCAGGACTTGAGGAAATATTTCGAGTATTGGCACCTGAAGGCAAATTGGTCCTTGAAATGGCATATAACAAGGATGACGGAAAGGACCACACAAAAGATAGAAAAAAATTCGATTTCACTTTGTATGGTGGCGAAGAAATGAGGACCCTACTGAAACAGTCTGGATTCAGGGACATCTCTATCAAGTACTACAAAAGCATGTGGATTCCTTTCAAAGGCTACATTGTTCCAAAAGGTATGGTGGTAAACGCAAAAAAACCAAAGAACTGATAGCATTTCACTGCCAAATTTTGGTTTCTGTCTCCTTTCCACACCATTTTTTTGTTTGTTGCGTAAATGCTAAGTGTAACTACATAGTTCAACAATATTCGTGGAGGAAGAAGCCATCGACCCTCAACAAGCACTAGCAAAAATTGTCGTCGTAATTCCTACATTGAATGAGTGCAAAGCTGTGGGAAAAGTAGTTGGCGGCGTGAAATATGTCATGGCTGATTATGACTGCACAGTGTTAATTATAGATGGTCATTCCACCGATGGCACGGACCAGATTGCCAAAGAAAAAGGCGCAACAGTCATCTACCAACGGGGTAAAGGCTACGGCGACGCCCTGAAGACTGGTTTTATGTATGCACGAAAACAGATGGATGCCAAAGTGCTTGTGATGCTGGATGCCGACCTAACCTATCACCCCAAACACATCCCCGCTCTGGTCACGCCTATTCTGAATGACGAGGCTGATATGGTGGTGGGCAACAGGTGGGCAGGAATGCAGAAGGGGGCAATGCCCTTCATTAACAGGTTTGGAAACAAAATTCTTAGCCTAGTTGCAAAGCTGGCTCTGGGACTTAATGTGTATGACACCCAAAGCGGCATGAGAGCCCTAAAATCCAGTCTCCTTGACAGCATGAAGTTGGAAGCTGTGGGTATGCCCTTAGCCATGGAGATGCTGGCAGAAGCCCATTCTGCTGATGCTAGAATACGTGAGGTGCCCATAAGTTACATGCCACGAGTTGGTGAAACCAAGCTTCATCCTATAAAAGATGGAGGTAGGATATTGGGAACCACTGTCAGGCTGATGTTCGATATCAGACCTCTGCTTTTCTTTGGTAGCATAGGAGCAGTTTTGGGGATAATGGGGTTGCTTCTTCATTCTCTGACCCTTCCCACCGAGATTGCACATCTCGTGTTTCCATACCTGTTTATAATTGGAGCCACGCTGCTCTTTGCGTTTGGTTTCATTTTGGTCGTAATTAGGAAGATTAGAAAACGAAAGTGAACGAACTTCTCCTTGTATGCACACGCATAGCAAATTCACACACTATCTTTGTTGGCGTATTGTTAACTTTTTAAGTTTGACAACAAAAAGCAGCAAAAATCCATTTTATTTCCATATTCTACGTTTCTTTAATTTCTTTGCAGCTTCAGAATTTTCATTTTCTAATTCTTCGAATATAGCCTTCTTTATTACCTGCTTAGAAACTGGTGGATCCAATTTACATAGCTTGTACTGAATTCTATCAACAATCTCCCTTGCTGCCTTCCATTCCACTCCAACTCCAATTAAAGAGTTTAACATTGTATCTGTTTTGAACTCCTCAATAACTCCAGATTCGTCCTCAACACTCAAAGCTGGCGGTTTGGGAACACTAATAGGCAAAGCAATAACTAATCTTGCCCTACTGTTACTTATCTTTTTGAGGATATTTGGATCAGAAAAAATTGTTATGACCTTGTTTTTTACATCTATTCCTTTAACCTCAGTTTTTTCAATAACATGCTTATTCTCCATAAAGATTGTAACAAAATCACCAATTGTAAGATTAGAAGGTAATATTTTACACTCTATGGGTATAGCAATTTTACCCGTAGGTAAAATTACACTAAGACCCTCCTCTTTCGCTGCTATAGAGAAATGTGAAATTTTTCCATCTTGACTTAGTTCAATTTCTGCATCTCCTAACCCCCAATCTGTAATCAAACGCCTTTTCACTCGTTTAATAATAGATTCTTGGGGAAGGTCTGCAGGTAAAGTAAATTCTCTTTCTGACAATTCTGATTTTAGAGAATTGGGCACTTTTGGTTTTAAGGCAATATCAAATATTAGACGTTGGTGGGGAAGCTTGATTTTTGTGAATTTTTTGTTTGGGGAGCGGATTCCCTTAATTATATCTATTCCTTTTTGGGGAATTTCACTTGAAATTTTGTCGCCAGTGTTTACGCCCCAAACAACAAAGATGAGTACTGTTAGTATTCGGATTACCCCTCCTACGGTGGGTTGTTGAAAAATATCTATCAGTCCTCCTGTGAATCCCCAAAAACCTAATCCGAAAGCTATTCCGATGAATGTCGGTAGTTTTTCGTTTGTGAAGAACCTGTAAAAAAAAGCTAGAAGAAGGACTACAAAAAATGCTATTGCGCCTGAAATTAAACCATCTAATAATCCAATTAAAGGATCTTGCAACATATTAAACATTTTTATAATCAATCATATATTGTGGGTGAACATTAATCAAATTATCGAATCAACAAAATTCTATATAAAAAACTGTAATGTGCTGTCATCGTTTTAGTTGGCGGGGTTAAATGTTAACCTCAGAAATTACTCTAAAAATCAAGTTTATACTATTGCGTAGGTATATAAACTAGAAATTATGATTATCTATATATTTTTTCTAAAAATCTACAGCAAAATTATGACAAAAAACGATTTATTCTGTAACACGTTTTTCAAAAATAATAATAAAGAATCATTCATTTAAAAAAAGATGGAAGGGTGTAACTAATTTTCGAATGTACGGAGAAAGGATGAATGAAAAAAATGAAATGTGATATCTGTGGGTGCGACCTATCAAACGAAGAAGTACACAATCTAAATGGAAAGACACTATGCGAAGATTGCCACATGGAAGAAACCCATCCTGTCAAGGTATGCAATCCTTTGCCAGTCATGGCAGCTAAAAAAATGACCAACAATAACAAAGACACAGAAGACTGTCTAAATGAACTGCAAAAAACACTATATAAATACATAGTAGACAACCAAAAAGTAACCATCAAACAACTCTGCAACAAATTCAGTCTCACAGAAGTCAACCTAAACAACCAGCTAGCAATCCTAAGACACCTAGAGTTGATCAAAGGAAAAAAAGACGGCAACAACGTCGAAATTGTCCCATTCTAAGCTAAGGAAATGCGCCTAGAACATCATCCACATATTAGGCTCCTAATATTACTTCATTGTTAAAAAAATGGCTTTTTTTCAGAGAATTTCACGTATAGCATAAATTTGCTATTCAGGCTTCAGAAATCGAACATACTGAAAGGGGTAGATGAAGCTGCGGGTAGAAACATTCATAAACCCTGTCTCCGATTAACTCAGCACTTAAAAACAAGGGTGAGGCATATGTCAAAACCATTTTACGCAAAATTTGAAGTTCCCAACGAGGTGGCAGATGCAGCCTATGAAGCCCTGCAAATAGCCAACCGAACAGGGTCAGTTAGAATAGGAACAAACGAAACAACAAAAGCTGTAGAAAGAGGAACAGCAAAACTAGTGGTAATAGCAAACGACGTTGATCCTCCAGAAGTTGTTGCTCATCTACCTATCCTCTGCGAGGAACGCAAAATCCCATACGTATTTGTACCAAGCAAAGAAAAAGTTGGTGTTTCCTCAGGGATAGACGTCCCCTCAGCTGCGGCTGCAATCGCCAATGTTGGCGAAGCAGTAGCTTTGATAAAGGAAATCTCAAACAGACTCGAGGAACTAAAACAGAAGGGCTCTAGTGAATGAGCAAGAAAGAGGTAACTGATGAGCTAGTTCCTGCTGAAGTCATTCAGGTTGTTGGCAGAACTGGACTTACTGGCGAGATTACTCAAGTCAGGGTCCGAGTTCTGGAAGGAACAGAGAAAGGGCGCATCATAACCAGAAACGTCAAAGGTCCAGTCAGGGCCAACGACATTCTTGTTCTAAGAGACACTGAACGGGAAGCAAAAAGACTTAGAAGATAAAAAAGGGGATAAATACAGGTGCCAAAGTCCAAAGATTGTTCTTTTTGTGGACACGAGTTTCCACCAGGCACAGGAATGATGTACATAAAAAACGACGGCACAATTCTGTGGTTCTGCTCCAGCAAATGCAGAAAAAGCTCCATCGAACTGAAACGGGACTCCCGTAAAGTTAAGTGGACAAAATACTTCGGAAAAGAAGAAAAAGGAAGAGCTTAAAACAGTTCTATTTCAAAAGTGAGCGTCATGGAGGCATGGCGAGGCAACATGAATATCGTCTTACTTGGTCCACCTGCAGTAGGCAAAGGAACCTACGCAGGATTTCTTTCAAAAAAATATAACATACCCACAATCTCTGTTGGAGACCTTTTCCGCACAGCCATCAAAAACAGAACTGAACTGGGCAAAAAAATACAAGATTACGTAACCAGCGGAAACCTTGTCCCAGACGAAATAGTCATCGAGCTAGTAAAGAACAGGCTTGAAGAGCCAGACTGCAAAAACGGCTTCCTTCTAGACGGCTTCCCCAGAACAGTTCCTCAAGCAGAAGCAATGATGGAATTCAAAAAAATCGACATCGCCCTAAACTTTGTCGCCCCAGATGGAGTTATAATGGAGCGAATTAGCGGAAGAAGAACCTGCAGAAAATGCGGAGCAATCTACCACATCAAGAACATACCCCCAACAATCGACGGAATATGCGACCAATGCAGCGGAAGATTGGTTCAACGGGCAGACGAAAAACCTGAAGTCGTCAAAAAAAGACTAGAAGTGTATCGCGAAAAAACGAAACCTGTTGTTGACTACCTTAAACAAAAGGGGTTACTGGCGGACATCGATGCCCACTACGACATTAAAGACGTTGACAAGATACTCAATCAATGTGACGAACATCTCCAGAAACTAAACTGAAGACAAAACAAACATCCCCATTTTTTCGTCAGTAACAATTTATGGTAGAACCTAAAAGCAACCATTTACTGAAATATCATTGAGGGAATTCTCGTGCCGATAAGACAGCCCATCGTTTCAGTGCTTGGACACATAGACACAGGAAAAACCAAATTACTAGACAAAATCAGAAAAAGCAGCGTCCAAGACCGCGAAGTCGGAGGCATCACCCAACACATTGGCGCAAGCTACTTCCCAGTTGACACATTAGCCAAAATCTGTGGGCCATTCTTCCAAGGCATGAAAAAAGACGTCAAACTTCCAGGGCTCCTTGTCATCGACACTCCAGGTCACGAAGCCTTTGCCAATCTAAGAAAAAGGGGAGGCGCAGTGGCTGACATTGCAATTCTTGTTGTTGATGTTCTTAGGGGACTTGAAGCTCAAACCTACGAATGCATCGACATCTTGAAAGAGAAAAAAACACCCTTTCTCATAGCCGCAAACAAGATTGACAGGATACCAGGATGGAAACCAAATGATGGAGAAACATTAACGGCGTCCTACCGCAAACAAGATCCCTACGTTCGCCAAAGCCTAGACGAAAACCTGTACCGCATAATGGGAACATTTTCTAGACTAGGCTTCAAAACCGACAAATTCAACAACGTGAAAGACTTCACACAAACCATTGCTATCGTTCCCACAAGCGCCAAAACAGGAGAAGGCATAGCTGAACTCCTAGCTGTCCTCATAGGTTTAACCCAGCAGTATCTGCAGGTCAGACTCAAAACAACTGAAGGACCCGCAAAAGGAACAGTCTTAGAGGTCAAAGAGGAGCCGGGCTTAGGCATCACTATCAACACAATCATCTACGATGGCACACTTCAGAAAGGAGACCTCATAGTCGTAGGCGCAAAAGAAAAACCTGTAGCAACCAACATCCGCGCAGTCCTTCTCCCTAAACCGCTAGACGAAATCAGAGACCCAAGAGACAAATTCTCCTCAGTTGACTCAGTTTCAGCTGCAGCAGGAGTAAAAATTGCAGCCCCAAATCTTGAAGAAGTCCTAGCTGGCGCACCCGTTTATGCTGTTCCATCCGAAGCCCAACTCGAAGATTACATAAAAATGGTTTCGGAAGAGGTTGAACAAATAAAAATCGCTACAGATATAGATGGTCTTGTTCTCAAAACCGATGCTTTGGGCTCCCTAGAAGCAATCGCTGAGAGCCTAAAACGAAACGATGTACAAATAAAGATGGCAGACGTCGGAGACGTTTCCCGCCGCGATGTAACCGAAGCCGCAATAGTGAAAGAAAGAGAACCACTCCATGGAGTCATTCTCGCCTTCAACGTCAAAGTTCTACCAGATGCCGAGGAAGAAGCAAAAAACCGTAATATTCCCATCTTTAATCATAAAACAATCTACAGCCTCATCGACGACTATCTTCAATGGAGAAATGAAGAAGAAGAAACCAGACTCGAAAAAGAATACGCTAAACTAGTCAAACCCGCCAAAGTGAAGTTTCTCCCAGGCTACATCTTCAGAAAAGCAAAACCTGCCGTCGTGGGTGTCGAGATTTTGGCAGGAAAAATCAACCCAAAAAGAATCCTCGCCAAAGAAGATGGACGAAATGTCGGAGAAATACTCCAGATTCAGGACAAAGGCAAAGCAGTGTCGGAGGCGAATGTCGGAATGCAGGTAGCCCTTTCCTTAAGCAAAGCAATTGTCGGTCGCCACATCCATGAGGGCGAAACATTCTATGTTAAGGTGCCTGAAGTTCATGCAAAGATTTTGTTGACTAAGTTTCAGGACCGTTTAACCGCTGAAGAGATTGAAGCACTGAACGAATTTATTGAAATAATGCGAAAAGAATCGCCTTTTTGGGCTGCTTGACTCCAATTTATTTCTGCGGTTTAATTGATTCTGAATACACAGATTTTATTAAGTCTTAATATACACTATTTTTTTGTCATGGATGCCATGAACCGGTTCAAGCAATCAATTCCCTATCGTAAGAACTAAAAAAGGAGTAAATGTGAGGGTTAAATGGAAAACAACACAGAAATCGTGCCTGAAAGGAAAAAAACTTCCGTTTTCCGAGAGGTATATCCCATTCATGAGCCCTACGTCTACGCCGCGGTAGTTACTGAACCCAACAGTCAAAGAATCAGATATGAATTGATTGAGCCTACGCTTCTTAAAGAAGAAGAAAAACAGCTCAAAGAAATCAAAGACATTCTGGTTGAAGAAATTGATGTTAATCTTAAAGAAATTGGCACACGGGAGAAGGCTGAAGAGTATCTTAAGAAGAAGATTAGTGAAACAATCAAGGATTACCGCCTCAAAATCGAGGAGGAAGCCGTAGATAAATTCATGTATTTCATTATACGCGACTTCCTTGGCTACGGCAAAATAGACCCGTTAATGAAGGACCCACTGATTGAAGACATCTCAGCAGACGGTGTTCAGATACCGATATATGTTTGGCACCGCGACTACGAATCCCTGTCAACAAACATCATCTTCAAGGACAGCGAGGAACTGAACTCCTTCATAGTAAGGCTGGCGTATATGGCAAGAAAAAACATCTCCCTTGCTACACCCATACTTGATGCATCCCTGCCCGATGGGAGCCGTATACAGTTGACTTACGGTAAAGAGATTACTCGCAGAGGCTCAACCTTTACGATACGGCGCTTCCGTGCCGACCCCTTGACTATTACAGATTTGATTTCCCTTGGCACACTATCGCCTGAAATGGCAGCATACTTCTGGTATGCTATCGAAAACAGGGCATCCATTCTTGTAGCTGGGGGCGTTGCTTCAGGAAAAACAACGATACTCAACTGTTTTTCAATGTTCATAAAACCTGGACTGAAGCTGGTCAGCGTAGAGGACACTGCCGAGCTAAACTTGCCTCATGAAAACTGGATTCCATCTGTTGCAAGAACAGGATTTGGGCACGCCGGAGACAAGGCGGGAGCCATCACGCTTTTTGATCTTTTGAAGGCGGCTGTCCGCCAGAGACCAGATTATCTGCTTGTTGGTGAAGTTCGTGGTGAAGAAGCTTACACTCTTTTTCAGGCAATGGCAACCGGTCATCTGGGTATGGGAACAATTCACGGCGAATCTGCGAGTTCAGTTATTCACCGTCTGGGTTCAGAGCCAATGAACATTCCAAAGCCGCTTCTAACAATGATTGATGCTATAGCAGTTCAGCTTCGAACAGAGGTTGATGGAAAACCCACCAGGAGAACTCGGGCAGTAACAGAGATTGTAGGATTAGACCCCAAAACAAAGGAGCTGATAACCAATGAGGTTTACCGGTGGGATGCAAGAAGTGACACTTTCGAGTTTTCTGGCCATAGTCACATTTTGGAAGAGAAGATGCAACGTAAGGGACTTGACGAAAACGAAGTTCGGAAGGAACTTCACAAGAGAAGAACAGTGCTGGATTGGATGGTGAAAAAGGGAATTCGAAAGTACCCAGATGTCGTTTCAGTCATCAGAGACTATTATGCAGACCCTAATCGTGCCTTCAGAAAGGCAAGGTTGGAAACATCATGAGCACAAGCAAAACGCGGAAAAAGCTCAAAAGAGAATACAACCGCTCCCAAAAATTCATAAGTCGTCCATTCTCGCCAATTACAAACATTTTTTCGCATTGGATTGAACGCCTAAAATTAGGAGCAACAAAGCCTCAGATTTTTGCTTACCAGATTATAGGAAGAAGAACAAACCGTTTCATGCCACTGTTCAAAGACTTGGACATAAACTTGAAGAAGTCAGGAATGAAAATTAGCTTCAAAGCTTACGTCAGCACAGTAATTCTCGGGAGTCTACTGCTGTCTGCATCAGTCATTATTGTTGTTCCATTGCTTCTATTCTTCGTCTTCAAGATGTCGCTCTTTTCGTCCCTTCTTTTTGGAGGTGGATTGAGCTTGTTTGCTGGGGCCTTAACGGTGATGGGCTTCTATGTATATCCAACTTATCAGGCAGACACCCTGAAGAGAGACTTGGAGGATGAAATGCCCTTTGCCACAGGATACATGTCGATTTTGGCTGGCGCAGGTGTGCCTCCGGACTTTATATGGCGTTCCTTAGCTCAAATTGATGCCTCGTTAGCAATCTCGGATGTGGCAAGAACAGTGATTCGGGATGTAGAGCTTTTCGGCTTTGACGCCCTTTCAGCATTAGAAGCCACATCCAAAAGAACTCCATCTGAAAGGTTCAAGGAACTGATTGAGGGCTTCATTTCTGTTGTTTATTCAGGAGGAAACCTGGTAAAATATCTTAGAAACCGATCACAACAATACATGCAACTGAAGAAGATTGCACTGAAACGCTTTTCTGACAATCTTGGAGTTTTGGCTGAGTTCTATGTAACTCTGATGGTTGCAGGTTCCCTCATCTTTGTAGTGATGCTTGCAGTTATGGCAATGCTAGGAGGCGGAGGAGTTGGTATGTTTGATTCTCGTTTACTGTTACAACTATTGACCTACCTTGGTTTACCGATTGGATCAGTGGTGTTTCTGATTATCTTAGACATTGTTTCGCCGAAGAGCTGATATTATGCCAAAAGTTGAAAGTATAGAGAAGAAAATTGCGTGGATTGTCTCGGGTGTCTTAGGGATAATCATATGCGCCACAGCTATTCTCTTACTAAGGGACAGCCCCCTCTTCGACGAATACTTCCTTTTAGCTGTTGTAATCACAGTTTTTCCTCCAGCTGTTCTCGATTACGTAGATTATAAATGGAAGAGATCAATAGACAAACATCTTCCAGACCTTTTCCGAAGTATAGTTCAAGCCCAAAGAAGCGGAATGCCCCTGCCTCAGGCGCTGGAGGAAGCCTCTAAAAGAAATTATGGACCTTTAACCAAAGAACTGAAAAAGTTGGTTGCCCAAATGAGCTGGGGAGTCTCCTTTGAGGATTCACTTCAATCATTTAGCAAGCGTGTTAACACTGCTCTTGTAGAACGAACCGTTCCCTTGATTCTTGAAGCCCAAAGGTCAGGAGGGAAAGTCGAGAAAGTTTTTGAACCCATGGAAAAATTTGTGCAGACAACATTAACGTTCGATAGTGAACGAAAAAACCAAACCAGACCATACCTCGCAATCATCTATGTTGCATTCTTTGTCTTCCTCTTCACCATTGTCATGCTCTTCAAATCCTTCTTTGTTGACGTATCAGATTTGTCCATCACCCAAGCTACTTTAATGACACCAAGTGAAGCAAGAAGCATTTTTTTCCACATGAGTTCCATCCAAGCCTTTTTTGGAGGTTTAGTGGCTGGAAAAATGGGTGAAGGAACAGTTGGCGGTGGTCTGAAACACAGCGTTATTCTGTTAACATGCGGGTATCTAGCATTCAAATTTGTGGTGTAATGGAGAGAGAAAATGTGAGAAAACTATCCCGGAACAGGAGGGGAATAACCCCTGTCTTGAGTAGTCTCTTACTGACTGTTATTGCAGTTGCGGGTATGTCAATCGCCATTACAGCCACCTACGTCATCACAGATGGACTTCATGACAACATGGGCGAACGCCTCATCGTTGAAGATGTCTGGTTTGCTCCAGGTGAAGTTTCGCTGTATCTTCGTAACGTGGGCAAGGTTTCAGTCAAAGTAGACGCAGTTTACGTTAATCGTCTAGACCAATCGTTTGATGCTCTTGATTTGGAGCAGGGTGAGCATGGCTGGCTGAATGTTACTTGCAGTTGGAGCGCAAACTCCGTTTATGAGATTAAGGTTGTAACGGGGAGAGGAACAATTGTTGCGGATTATTACATGTCGCCGTTTTAGAAGAAATCGTCGGGGAATCAGCAACGTCATAGTTGTAGCCCTCAGTCTAGTGATAATCCTAGCTATAGTCTCGAATCTTGTGCTGTGGAACTACGAGATGAACGAAGTGGACTGGGAAAAAATGAAGGAAAGCATCAGCATCACAAATGTTGAGGACGGCATCTACTCTTCATGGTTTGTAGCTCAAAGCGAATATGAGGTTACTTTAGGAAGCCGAACTGATGGTGGCTACACTGGAACACAAACAATCGACAGCAATTACGAGGTCTTCAGTGAAACTGCTGAAGGCGGAAACGGTGAAACGTTAATTGACGCCGAATCTTTTGAGGGCACTTGGACTCCTGAGGACTGGAGCGCAACGGGTAATTGGGCAAAAGAAAGCAATTATGCACATGATGGAATGTTTTCAGCGGATTTTGATGGGTGGTCGGGAGGCACATCTGGCCTTTTGACATCTCCCAGCATGGACTGTTTAGATTCAGATGCAATTTATGTCAATTTCTGGTGGAATGATCGCGCTCTGGATAATAACGACTTTACGCTTGAATACTACAACGGCAGCACATGGAACCCTCACCAAGACTTGAATCAAGTGGAATCAGGAAATGGCTGGCATTACTACACAGAAAACATCACAGATAGCCAATATTTTGTTTCAGATTTCCAGATCAGATGGGTTGCCAACTACCTTTTGAGTGGTGAAAGTGCACAGGTTGATGAGGTAACAGTAACCAAAGACACAGATGTCAGCTCCTCCTATTTTCTTGACATAAGTGGCCCTTTTATGATAAATTTAGACGCATATCCAGTTGAAGACATCCGAACAGTCGAGATACATTTGAGGTTCAGGACAGATGACTCGGCAGAGAATTGGATTCTGAAAGCCTACAATTGGGCAAGTTCCACCTACAGCAACATCGGCTTCAACTCCACTGAAGGCTACACGCCGACCATGGGATGGGACTACTATGCAGTGAATCTGACAGATGTGTGGCAAAACTATGTTCTTGGCGATGGCACAATTGATGTTAAGTTGGTTGACGAAGGTGGCGATAGCTCTCAAACAGTTGTCAGGATAGATTTTCTGGGAGTCAGAGTGAAAATGTATGGAACTCGGTGGACCTTCAAAAATGTTGGAGGCTTAACCGTCCATCTGGTCTCATTGTGGATAACCAACTCGACAGAACATCAACGCATTGACATAGAGATTTACATGAACTCTGCAGAAACAGTATCTTACCTTCGTGACGACATCTCTTTGCCGACAGGTGGCTACACAACAAAAGTTGTGACCGAAAGAGGGAACACGGCAGTCTACTCTGGAAATTAGAAGACGTTAAAGAAGATTGCAGACTGTTTATTTTTTAGTTAACTTCAACTCTGGAAACTTCACAGTTACAATAGTTTCTGACGGAATTTTCGAGGTTATCCAAACGTTTCCACCTATAACGGCGTTGTCCCCAATTACAGCTTTTTCTCCAAGAATAGAGGCATTAGAATAAATAATCACTCCATTCCCAACAGTCGGATGCCTTTTTCTCCCCTTGATTGTGTGTCCTTTTTCATCCTTTGGAAAACTCAGAGCACCCAAAGTTACTCCCTGATAGATTTTTACATCATCACCGATCACAGCGGTTTCTCCTATAATCACACCAGTTCCATGATCAATAAAGAAATTTTTTCCTATCTTCGCACCTGGATGAATATCAACACCTGTTATTGAATGAGCATACTCACTCATCATCCGAGGAATCAAAGGAACTCTTCGTACAAAGAGTTCATGAGCTATCCTATAGGTTGAAATAGCAAGAACACAAGGATAACTCAGAATTACTTCATCAAAACTTTTTGCAGCTGGATCTCCACAATAAGCTGCTTTAATATCCCCGCTTAGGAGAATTCTGATCCTACAGATATCCTCTAAAAGCTCTCTGACAATAACCTGGGCCATCTTAAGGCAAACATCTTCGGGGCACTTCTTGATTTTTCTACAGAAATACTTCAGGCTTTTATCAACCTCTTTAACAAGTCTCACATAAACTGAAGTTAGAACCTTAGTTAAGTAGCCATTGATGTTCGATTTGGTGAGCTTCTCATTTCCTAGATAACCCGGGAAAAGTATGGACAAAATATCTTCAAGAAGTTCGATAACAATCTTCTTGGAGGGCAAATCCTTTCCATCAAGATGGTTTATTCCACCGTAAGTTTCATAATTCTCGGAGATTTGTTCAACTAAGTCAGGTAACCCTATTTCAAGCCACTTTTCCTCATTGGCAAGCTGTTTACTCATGATTTCTTCTATCAAATTTTCAGGAGTCGAGTCGTAGAAATCGTTTCTTCTACAAATGTTTGTGTTGGCTACCTTCTTTTTTGTCAATTTTCCTCATTTCTTCAAATAACCTAAGTTTAATATAAAGAAGTGCTTAGATATCGTTCTCCTGTGTCAGGCAATATCACAACTAACAGTTTTCCTTCGTTTTCTGGTTTTTTAGCAACCTGTAACGCTGCAAATGTAGCTGCTCCAGAAGAGATACCCATAAGTAGTCCTTCCTCTTGAGCCAGACGACGAGCCGTTTTTATTGCATCTTCATCTATTATCTTGACCACTTCGTCAACTAAATCCAATTTCAATATTTTTGGGATGAATCCGGCTCCTATTCCTTGAATCTTGTGGGGTCCAGGAGTTCCTCCACTAAGGACGGGTGAATTGAAGGGCTCAACTGCTATTGCTTTAAAGTCGGGTTTAAGTGGTTTGATGTATTCTGCTACGCCAGTTATTGTTCCTCCTGTTCCAACTCCTGCTACAAGAATGTCAATTTTTCCTTCTGTTGCGTTCCAAATTTCTGGACCTGTAGTTTCTCGATGGATTTGGGGATTTGCAGGATTCATAAATTGTTGAGGAACAAACGAGTTTGGTGTTTGTGCTGAAAGTTCTTCGGCTTTTTTAACTGCACCTTTCATTCCTTCTGCTGCGGGGGTGAGAACTAATTCTGCTCCATATGCTTTTAAAAGTCGTCGACGTTCCACACTCATTGATTCGGGCATTGTAAGTATTAGCCGATAACCCTTTACGGCACTTACCAGGGCTAAACCTATTCCAGTGTTACCGCTGGTAGGTTCTATTATCACAGTTTTTTTACGGATTAAGCCTTTCTTTTCTGCTTCTTTGACCATGTTGAGGCTTATTCTATCTTTTACACTACCGCCGGGATTTTGGGCTTCAAGTTTTGCAAGCACTGTACATTTTAGGTTTTCCGTTATTCGGTTTAGTCGAACTAATGAAGTTTTGCCTATTCCATCTAGGATCGAATTATATATTTCCAATATCGCCATCGCCTAATGGATGTGTTTTGTGCACCCTACTTTTGAAGTATAACACTGTTATATATTTCTTACTGAAGCACCAGCACATCAGAATTAAATTCTATGTCTAAGATTGAATTTAATCCAACCAACGGAAAATAATTAATACTGAAGAAAATACGCCTAACTTTGAAAAATGGCACATCTCTTTTCAAGAGAACTCAGAATCCAGAATACTTTCTCTACTATCTAGAAGTTACTCAGTTATACACGCTTTCAAGGCTTCTATTGAACTATTCTGGTTTTTGCCTTCAATCAACTGTATCTTGTACAGAGATGCCAATTTTCTGCCATTCTCGCTCATTTTCGGAATCGCAACAAGACAGGCCTTATCTGGAGTAGCATCGAAAATCTTAGCAAACATAGAAATCACTGACTGTTCAGAAACAACATCCTCAGATGAAGTGACAAAATCAATAGCAGTTGTGCTCTGTTTATTTCCAGCCGAGACAGCTGTTAAGTCAAACATGTGACGTGTTCCAGATTTGCCATTCAAGAAACCTGGACTTTCCACTGTGAATCCCAAATCTTCTAAGAATTCAATCACTGGAACGGTTAGAGCATAACCCAGATTCACTTCCTTCGCAGCTTCGGGAGTCAAACTGTAAGAGTAAACGTCTTTGTAAATGGCGTCATCAAAAGAGAAGTTTGTGCGGCATTCACGACAAAAATGAAACGGAACTGGAATGTCAAAGCTCTTGCTACATTTGTTGCAGGTACACCATACTCCTGCTTTGTTGTAGTCTACATCAGGACTCGTTAATTCTTTTTTGCATCTAGGACAAACCAACTTCCCATTATTCTGAAAACGGTCTTCGGTTTCAATGTATCCACATTTTATGTGCTCGACCAAGGCACTCTTTTTTACATCAAAGGTTTTGCAATATGGGCAAGTGTAGTGAACTGAGATGTTTGGTGAATTACAAGAGGGACAATAGATAATTTTGTCATAAAGCTCCCTATCCAGAACGCCTCCATTATACAGTTTCTCCAAAAATTCCTCGGTGTGGGAGGATTCCCCCAAAATATCGTCCACCATCGGATAGCTGAAACCCTGCTTAGGGTCATAAATGGGTTTCATTACGCCAGGTTTATCGCTAACAAATTTGCTGATAAGAAGTTGCACCTGATGGTCTTGGTACAACTCAAACAACTCTTTCTTCGAAGCTTTAGGCATACATAGTCTCCTTTCACAGCTTGTGGCGTAACGGGTTCTCTAAACCTCTTCTAGGATGCATTGTATGCAAAAAAGTGATTTAAAGTGTTATGGCGAAATAATTCTTATTTCACATTCATCTTTTTGTCGTATTGATTCCCCAATTTCTTAATGTGCGAAATAATTCATAGAAAAAACTTCAAATTATATAGAAAATAGTGGAGAAAGAGTGGAAATGCTTCCTAATTGGCAGTTAACAAAGCTCCTATCCTGAACTTCAAACAATGCTTTTTTTAAAGTTGGGAGAAAGCGGTAGCATGGACCAATTCCCGAGGTATGTCAAAATTAAATAAGAAGAACAGTATCCTAAGTTACATACACGACAAAAATCGAGCGGTGAAAGAATTAACCATTGAGGGAATTAAGAAATGGCATCCAAAGAAACAATAGACAACACAGCTTTGAGTTGGACTGCCCAAAAAGGACTGCTAACAGTAGGACTGTTTCTTACCGTAGCATTCGTTTCCGAGTTCTTCATGGTCTCCTTTTTTATGGGTTCAGGACTAACAGAGGCAACGCAGTTACCAGTTAGCCCTCTCTTTCATATTCTTCCCATAGCAGTGATAGTTGTCCTAGTCTTAAGCTGGACATATTTAACAAAGTATCTAGTCGTAAGACCCTACAGAAAAGCAGCAACCAAGGTTTCAAAAAGTCGCAGGCATCCAAGAAGAAGAGCGCGCAAATCCAACACAAGCATCATTGAAAGCGTCAAAAAGGTTTTGGGCAAAATTGGTTCAGCCCTTAGTTCAGGAGACCAGTCAACTGCGCCGCAGAGGTACTCTTTTGGCAGTGTTGCTTTTGAAAGTGGCATTAATGTTTTGACGGTTTTCTTGTTGGCGTTTATTTTGTTAGCTGTTTTGGTATATCCGAGGCTGTTTACCGATTTTGCGGTTGAATTTTATAGCAAAACTTCGGGTTTGCAAGGGTTTCTGCAGTCAGTGGCTGAAGGAGCTGTCTCCATTGCAGGTGGTTTAGAGCCTCTTGCTTCCGGATTCAGAAGCGCCTTTGAGGGACTTGTATCACCCAATTTGCCTTCCTTTACTGGGGGAGACCTTTTGTGGAGGTATGTTTTCTCCCAGAATGTGGCTGCGTGGATTTCAGCCATTTCCGCTCTGGTTTATGTGCGTTACTTCTCTAAGACATAACGTGACACAAAGTACATAGCGAAGTAGTTACCAGTTTTTTGAGTTAATTCTACATGTTGATTATTGGTGCATAAGCCTTTTATCGGATTTTTGTAACCGAACATTAATGGAGAAGCTAGTTAATGTCGAAGAAAGTATTGAGTAAAATAGTTGCGCTAGTTTTTGTATGCTCAATTACAGTCAATTTTTTACCTGTGTGGGCGCTTGACACTTTGGCGCCTTTCGATTTTCAGCTCGAGTCATGGCAGAAGGAGATAGACTTCTTCGATTACGTTAGAGCCTACGCTACGATACATGGTCAAACGCCTCCAGCAGAAAACGAGCATGCGTACCTGAATCTTGCATACGCGAATGTTTCAGGATTCCAGATGCTTTCCGCGGGACTAGTCAACATCACAGATGAGGAGAATGCTTTGACTGTTCCAATCCAAACTACGATGCTGATTTATACATCCAGAGATGGGTTGAAGGATATTGTAACTGCCTCAAACTTTGTGATGCTTATGACATTTAATGAAACTGAAGAAACCATTTTTGAGCACTCGCCAGACATGAACGATACATTATACGCGTCTTTCAGTTTAGGCTACGATTTAGATCCCCTTTTTGTTGATGGTAAGAAGCCTGATTTAAACAGCAAAACCGAGGTGATTTCTTTAACGTCATCAGAGGGTGGTCTGGTTTGGACGTGGGGTATGAAGTATACTAACTTGGCTGCGTTATGGTGGAACACTTCAATTGACCCAGAAAATCCATCTAAGGACCCTAGACCCGTAGCTTTAACTATTTACGATGAGTTAACATTCACTTATGAACTGAGAATTGACCCTGAAACTGGCGAGGCAACCCTGAGTATGAATTATGTTATAGGAAAGATGAGGGACATGTGGGTTTTCGCGTGGCTGATATTTCTCCCCATCACAGCGCATTACAATTCAACTGGATGCTACAGACTGAATGGAGCCTGGATTTCAGATGAAACAATCTACGATTTCATCAGTACCCGAGGAATCCAAATGAGCACAGTCAACTTTCAGGCAACAGTGATTCTTGACCACACAGCCCACTTTGAATCTGGAGGCGCCGACGTCCAAGATAAAGATGTGGATGTTGACGACGAGGTGATAGAGGCTTACGCTGATGACGGCGAAAAAATCATGGATGCTGACTTTACAACAAAAGAGTCATACAAGCTGTTCAATTACACTTTGGACTCTACAGAAACAATCTACGAAACATATCAGACCACAACAAGAACATGTAAGGTAGAAGGCTTTGCAAAGAACCCCATATTCGCAGTTCACACGTCTTTGATGAGGTTTATTCCAGTTGTGCTGGCGAGCATGAACCCAGAGCTGTATGAGCAAGCCAAGGAACATCTGCTGGACATGAATTATGCTGACTACTTCTATTTAACAGGTTACCCAGAGTATAGTGGTTACAGGATTGAACATGACCCTACAGTGACTGCTTACTGTCACTTAACAACAAGCGAACCTGGGCTAGAAGATAGCACAGGCGGTGGAGTGCCAAACTGGGGAGCATTTATCATAATCTTTGTCATCATAGTTATAATCGCCGTTGTGGCAGTGGTTATCATTAAAACTCGATCATGACTCGACAAAAAGCATCCGTCAAGGTCAATTTGGTTGGGAATTCAGGCAAAACTGATAAAAAGCATTGCGGTTCATAGGAAGCCTTATGCCAAATCCAATCTTCTCAGTTATAACAACAGGACGGCACGAAAACGATAGCCAAGTTCTCAAAGAGACTTTTGACAACTGGGAAGTAACGAAAAAGGTTTTTGAAGACAGAACGGGAAAAAGTGGAGCAATCGAGTTTTTGGTTGCCGATGCGGGAGAAAACGCAGAGTTTCCAAAAATTCGTGACTCTAAAGTGATTTCTCCCAAAGAATATGACGCTTACAGAAGGGAACTCTTGAAAAAAGGCATAATCAAGTATCCAGGTTGGGATACTCCTGCAATAGGAAGAAATTTGGGGTTCAAGCATGCCAAGGGGAAAATACTTGTTTTTCATGATATCGATTCCCTTTTCTCTACAGGAACCGAGATGGATGACGCGTACCTGTTTGCTGAACTGGACAAATATCAAAACTATTTCGAAGTGATGTATCAAGCATTCAGAAGGAAAGACGTCGTTGCTACAGTTCCGTCTTTGAGACCAAGAGACAGCCTTAAACTGGGAAGAAGATTCGGAATAATGGGAGCCAACTTTTTGACCCGCTTTTCCTTGAAAGTCCCAACCGTAGAGATTTTGGGGATTCCCGTGATTGGAGCCAGCGTTCCAGGATGCAGCATATCATTGTTGTATGATGTTGCCGCCAGAATGTCCAAGAATGGGTATGGACCATACGATCCTGAATTGGGAGTATCTGAGGACCAAAAAATTTCTAGGTTGATGTCGAAGCTTGGCAGGATTTCTTATGAGCGGCACGCTGGAGTTTTTACCAGAACAATAACTAGGGTAAGCGACGGCTATGACATCGCCAAGTCTCTGGGTTACGCAATAAAGGGGTCCACCTATTTCATGTTTCCAGGACTTTTCAAGTACCGCAGGCACTCGTTGACAATCTAGGGCTGTTTTTTGTTCTTAAGTTTCTTTACGGCTTCGTAGATGACGGCTTTTAGTCCGCCGAGTCCAACAGTTTTGGTTTCTTTCACTCGAAGT
Organism: Candidatus Bathyarchaeum sp.; assembly: GCA_016930555.1. Classification (GTDB taxonomy): domain Archaea; phylum Thermoproteota; class Bathyarchaeia; order Bathyarchaeales; family Bathyarchaeaceae; genus Bathyarchaeum. The sequence continues at coordinate 1,790 of JAFGGM010000020.1, read as the reverse complement.
CCAGTGTTGGCACAGAATTCGGTTATGTCACTTTCGAGTTCGTCCCGATTGTCTAGAGAATCAATTATGATAACCCCAGATAGGTGCTCAAACTGCTCCTTTATGCCTTCAAGGTTCCAGTCGAAGATTTCTCGGAAATATTTGTTTTTCTTGAGGTTGGAGGGTATTCATCCTGGAGAGAGGTAGAAGTGGCTGCCGTCTGGGTCAGCTTCTAGAAGTTTCTGGTGTCCGCCAAGGAGGCAGTCGATGCAGTTTAGGGCATCAACTTTGACGGCGTTGCTGTATTGTTTGATGATTCTTTTGATGCCATAATGACACATGTCACCGTAAACAACGATTATTCCGTCTGGTGCACTGTCTACATGGTTCTCGAGGGTGAACGTTAAAGCTTTTTCTAGTTCAGCATAAACTACGTGGAGTCCACATCCAAGAAGACAACGTCCAAGTCAAGCCTCTTTTCTTCTATCAGCTTCTCTATTTCCCTTCGCATGATGCCGCAAGAAATAAGTAGGGTACGGCTTGTGCTGGACAATCTTTCTGTTCCAGCTACTGTTCTAGTTCAGAAATCCAGTTGTCAAGTTTTTCTCTGGCTTCTTCGTCGCCCATTTGTATGAAGGGATGCTTCATCAGGTATGCGGAAGCGAATGTTAAGTTGCCGCTGACTCCCTTGTCCAGTGCCAGTTGTGCGCACCGTATTGCGTCGATTGCTACTCCGGCACTGTTGGCTTTGTCGTCTACATCTAAACGGATTTCCATATTGAAGGGGACATTCGCGAACATTCTTCCTTCTATTCGAATGAAGGCCAGTTTGGTGTTGCCCAGGAAGGGTATGAAGTCGCTGGGTCCAATGTAGATGTCCTTGTCATCAAGGCGCTGATTAGCTGGAATCAGGCTTTGAACGGCTTCTGTTTTGGATATTTTTTTGCTTTCCAGTCGCTCCCGCTCAAGCATGTTAGCGAAGTCTGTGTTTCCGCCAACGTTGATTTGGTAGGTTCTGTCTATCACTGCTCCTCGGTCTACACAAAGTTTGGCGAGAGTCCTGTGGGTTATTGTTGCTCCGATTACTCCTTTAACATCATCTCCCACAATAGGTAATCCCGCGTTTTTGAACTTTTTCAGCCAGCCTTCTGTGGATGCAATGAAGACGGGCATGCAGTTTATGAAGGCGCAGCCTGTTTTTAGGGCGATGTTTGCCCAGAATTCGACGGCTTTCTGACTTCCCACAGGCAGGTAGTTAATGAGGACCCGAGTTCTTGTGGTTTCTATTTCTTCGATTGCTTCTTTCTCAAGTTCTTTCTCTGTTTTTGTTTGTTTTATGGGGTTAATCATGCTTGCAACGTAGACGCCTACGCCGTCCAGGATGGGGCTCTCTTTCACTGTTCTTGAGGTGCAGTTTGAGGCGCTGTCGACCCAATTGACGTAGTTTGGGTCCTGGAATATGGCTTCATTTAGTGGTTTTCCTACTTTGTTTTCTCCTACATCAAAAGCGGAAACGAATTCTAAGTCGTCTGTGCTGTAGCCGCCAATTTTTTCGTGCATTAATCCGAGTTTCTGGATTTCTTTTCGCTTGTAGATTTCTATTCCTTGAGCTAATCCAGCGAAACAGTTACCTACGCCAATTACGCCAACCCTAATTTTCCCCATGTAATCACATTCTTCTTTTACTCAGAGCAAATAGTAAACGGTTCTTCTTTATTTGTTTCGGTCAAAAAATGGCAAACAACATTTAGACTCTTCGAGATTTAGGGTTTTTCGTCATCTTTCCAAAGACGTTTCTCGTATGCAGACTT
>JAFGGM010000019.1 GCA_016930555.1 Candidatus Bathyarchaeum sp. | reverse complement strand
GCAATAAACATACTCTTGGGTATCAAAAATGAAGGAGTAGATGGAATCGCAAATGGCTCTAGATGCATCGCCTTCTGGTTCACCGCCCATATACGTTTCGTCAGCGTAATCCAGGGAGCCCCAGATTATGAAGGCAGAGTCTCTTTGAGAGTCAACTTCGTTATCAATGGACATAATTATTATTGAAAAAACTAAAACAAACAAAAGCAGCATACAGAAAGCCAAGATAACAGTTTTCTTCATCTGTTTCAGGTCCTTCAAGTCCCCAAATTGTTACATAAAGCATGTTTTTATCAAAGTTATAAACTGTATTAATAGGCGCAGATTCCCTTTAAGTAATTAGCAGTTTATTTTGGATTGGTTTCAAAAAAAAACGAAACAGATTATCAGAAAACTCAAAAGGTTTATGTTTGAAAGTAACCACAAAACGTATGAGGTTTCATCATTGACTGAATTAAACTGGAAAGCAATTATCGAAGCCGCAATAAAAGTTGAAGAACAATCCATTGCCCTTTACAGTAAGGCGCTAGAGAACGCCAAATACCCATCATCCAAAGTTTTCTTCAAACAACTCGTGAAAGAGGAAATGGGACATAAAAGCAAGCTTGAGGCCATAATGAACAACAAAGCTAAAATATCAGAGCTAGGTTCCCATAGCGGCGATGTTCAGGACTTGAAGATTGTCGACATGTTGAAGGATATACCATTATCTGGGGATGCCGATTATGAGGCGATACTTTTGTATGCTGCGAAACGGGAAAAAAGCACCCACGACTACTACAAGACATTGGCTATAGGACTCAAAGGAACAGCCATGGGTGAACTTTTCACCAAGCTGGCAGAGGAAGAATTGTTACACAAGAACAAGCTTGAAAAAGAATACGACGACTGTGTGCTGTCAGAAAACTAAACAAAGAATTTTTTGTCCTTCAACACTTTCAATTTTTTAGTTAATTCCTATTATGCGTGGTTAATGGGTCTAGTTTTCAGAGAAATTTTTTGCCAGTTATTGAACAAAGTTTTATTTCTCCTGCCCCTAGTTCTCTAGTTAGTATGTTGAATGCATCAGGGAGTAGTAACCGTTGTGAATGCTGTACACTTTTCAGGTAAAATGAATTTGGAACACTTAAAAACTGTACTGAAAAATAGTCTGCCATTGCTCGGTATTCTACTCGGCTTCGCTCTGTTGTCTGTTGCTACAGGAGAATTCACTAACTACGATACAGGATTGGAGTACAATGCCACATTGGGTGTGAACAAGTGGGGGCTACCTTACCATGAGTTTGGTCATTACATCAATCAGCCGCCGCTCGGCTTCTACACTGGAGCCCTCTTTCTCAGAGTTATCGGGTCATCATATAGTTTGGCTGTAACCGTACCAACACTGTTTGGCGCCGGATGCCTAATACTCCTTTATCAATTAGGGATCGTCCTTTATGACAAACGAACAGGCTTGTTTGCAGCAGGCATCTTCGCCGTTACTCCTTGGCACATTGTGATTTCTAGAAGCTTCCTTATTGATGCTCAGTGCCTTTTCTTTAGTCTGCTTTATTTGCTGGTGGGCATTTATGCAACAAAACGGAATTCGGCGAAGCTATTTTTGTTGTCTGGGGCGTTTTTTGGTGTTGCCTTCTTAACTAAGGCCTTTGCCGTGTTCCTGCTGGTTCCCCTTGCAATATACTACCTTTATGCTGGACAACGAAATCTCTGGCGCATTTTCATGGGTGCAGTATATTTTGTGCCTGCACTAATCTTTACCTACGTATGGTATGAACTAATCACGAATAGAGGCTTCTTTGCTGCTTTTACCCATGACGACTTCAACTTCCAAATTACTGGCGCGGTGCCCTCCCCATTTTTCCTCCTCTATTATCTTCTGGGGACGGTGGGTCTATTCTTTTTGGCTGCAGGTGGTGTATCTCTGTTGGTTTCCTTTCTGCGCACAAAAAAGTTTGGCAAAATTTTCTTATCTGACATGATTTGCTTGGCTGCAATTGTCACTATTCTGGGCGTGAACCTGTATTTGGTGCTTGGTAGGAATCTGATATGTGCCTACAATAATCCTGTCAAGTATGATTACCAGTTTCTGCCCCTGCTCTGTCTACTTGCTGCTTCGCTATTGAACAAATTCCACTCACTGGACCCAACCAATTTAGGGAACAAACGAAACAAACTGATATTTATGTTGACTCTAATTGGACTGGTTCTGATTGTTATGTCGATGATTCAGAACGTTCTTGTCTTGAACAGCTACGTTACCCAAACAGGAGTCCTGTTCAGAGTAGAGGAAGAAATGGGATACTCCTTTGAACACATCTCCCACAAAGACACAGCCGCCATATCTTGGGTACTTCAGTGGTTAGGCTTCGCAGTTGTTGTCTTCACTCTTTTTTGGTCAAACAAAGACAAACTGAAGACTTTAGCCACCACGCTCAAATTATGACCGCTTTTTCTATCTGAACAAGAGTTAATATTTTTCCAAAATAGAATGCAGCATCTTGTGTATGATCCGAGAAAAGACAGTTTAAATGCTTCAGCTTTATTTTTGGATATTGTAGGGGTACAAGTTGGACAGAAGTTCCTGAATGTTCGTGCAGTAATGTAGATTCTTGTTGTTGGTTCAACTTCACTGTCTATCTTAATCGAAAAAGGGTTCATAGTAGGCTCAAACAAGGTAACACCAAAAATTTTGTGGCAAAGTGATATGGAAACATTTCCCACGGATTTTGTGGTTGTAGATAGAAAGGTATTACATCTGATGCTCTGGGTGACTGCGCGCGCATCTCTGCAGATTATTTGATTATCTCTGCGGAGACGCCGTCTATGCTGACCGTTTTTTCCTCTTTGGTCTTCTCGTTTCTGAAGGTGATTTTGTATATGGGGTTATAGATTATGGCATACTCTGTAACCTGAAACATCTCCTTGTCAACGTCGTCCACGTCAGCAGGTCTTTGGATGATCTTGGATTTAGCCATCGCCAGCACTTCACGATTAGAAATCTTCACCTTTTCAGCATTCTTTGCAAACTCTTTCAGAATTTTTCTAGGATTATCTTCTGAAGGAGCAATAGGAACTTCGTCAGGTGAGATTTCTTTTCCGCTTTTGTTAAGGATAAAGTATGCTTTGTCTTCGTAGAAGGACCATTCTTGACCTTCAAGATTGATTACTTTCTGGAATTGTTCAGGGTCAGTATTGGGAATGGGTACTTCTTTTGGTTTGAAGGTTTCTCCGAGAATCTTAACCACTTTTGCTTTCTCAGTGACTTCGAAGGTGAATGTTTTCTTTGTGAAGTATTCGATTCGATAATTTGCATCAATAAGGACATAGGGTTCGTAATGCTTGTCAACCGAAACCACGTGAATATCCTCGGGTTTAGGCTTCGAGAATCGTTTAATGAACAGTTCATTCTTTATTTCTTCGGCTTTCTGCTTCAACGTAGTAGGGTCTACTCTAGACTTGTAGACAATAACCTTTCGCTGGGCTATATTTTCGGGAATTTCTTGAATCGTAGTCAAAGATAACACCTATCGGAATAGAAAAAAGGAGAACTTTCGCTAATTAATGATTTATGAATCCACACTCAACATTCAATGTAACTAATAAAAACTTACAGCTTTAACGAATAGCTTGAAGCCTTCTTTTTTCCTCATTCGCCATATTATGTGCTCTTCGAATCGGTTCAGGCAACCTATACTTACCAACGCATTCCAGCACAATTTCAACGGCCCTCTTCAATGAGATCCTGTGACCTACACTGACATAAACTGGCTTTGTTCTCTCTTTTGTAACAACTTCGGCGCCTACAACATTTTCATGGTACTTAAGGGGCTTCCAGCCGTCCTCGCCAGCCTGTTCCGCTTTTCCGCATAGTAAACTCTTCGCCACCCCAATCGTGGGCTTATCCAGAATCAGCCCCAGATGAGAAGCAAACCCCAAACCATAGGGATGAGCGAATCCTTGACCATCAACCATAAAAACGTCTGGCTCCGTTTGAAGCTTTCTTATTGCCGAAACGACTGAGGGAATTTCTCTAAAGGACAAAAGCGTTGGTACATACGGAAAACATGTCTTAACTGCCGCTACCTTCACCTCAACCTGGTACAAACTGTTACAGTCCAGAACAGCAACTGCACCGACAGAAATTCCTTCCAGATAAGCAACATCCACCCCCGCAACATACTCAACAGCCTCAGGCACCATGCCCTCAAAGATGAGTCTCTTTGAGAGCCGCAACTGTAATTCATGAGCTTTTTCTACAGAAAACTTTTGACTAACCTTGCTCGGCAACTCCCACTTAAACCTCAAAAATCATAGGTTTCAGGATTTCTACCTCAGGTTCCTTTTCCAATTGTTTTTTCCAATTTTGAGATGGAGCGTTCCAAGGCGCTTCTTCTTACTTCGCTGGTGATGTCACCTCTGGTGATTTCGATGAGTCGCCGAGCAACGTCCCCTTTTCTTCTAAGCCCTTTCACTATCACATATGCGTCATCCAATGCTGTTAGTTCAGAGTAGATTTGTTCCATCCTTTCCAGAGTCTTCTCTGCTGCATCCAAGTTTCCTTTCCTGATCAAATCTAGGGCTCTACGTCTGAGCTCCCCAATCACATCTCCCAAGGCCAGCACATAGGGAGTGAAGGGAACCTTGATTTCTTTGGGGTTAACAAATCTGCCTTCCTGAATCAAAGTAAGCAAGATTTGGGCTTCAGCATGTTCCTCAAAGGCGGCTCCGACAGAGCCACTGTAAAGCAGATATGGATAATCTTTTGCTTTATCATGAAGTATGATGAAAAGTTGTTTTGCTTCTTCTAGCATGGCTTCTGCATCATCGAATCTTTCTTGGTGCGTGACCTGTATTGCCTGTTTAGAGAGGCGCGTTGCCTTCCGCATACTTCTATGAATCTCTTCCCGTATTTCCTCTCTAGCACCAAGCTCTTCCTGAATTTGTTCCAGAATATCCTTCAACGACATAAACTTCACAGCCAGAAACAACAAAAATGAAGCCTAGGCTAACTTAATAGCCTTTTCCAAGCGGCTAAGCAGAACCACCCTGCTGTCTGGAGACTCATCCAATACTTTGTAACTTGTTTCGTTGGCTAGTTGTGCCGCGAATTCTCTGATTTCTTTGTGAGTGGGCATATTAGTACCGTCCAGTCTTAGCCGCGAAAAGCCCACATGCATGTAAGCTTTTGGTTCCAAGTATGTAGGATCTGCTTTCATAGCTAGTTGAGCATAACGTTCAGGATGTTTCATATTCACGTGCCTTGCCAGAGTGAACCTGATTACTGTAGGACACTTGAAGCTGGGAAGCAACTCAAGGGTTTCATTGAGTTTGTTCCATGCGTCTGGAGCATGTGGTCGGCATACACTGGAGAAAGTTTTTTTGTCAAAGGCTGAAAGCGAAATGTACAGTTGGGTAGGTTCCTCATTTAGGCTGGAGAGAGTATCTGGAACTGTTCCATTAGAGACTAAAAAGGTGGTGAAACCTCTTTTGTGAAAACCCTTGATTAACTCATCTAGATGCGGATAGAGAGTTGGTTCACCTGCCAAACTGATGGCTGCATGCCGTGGCGTGGTTGCTTCTAGACGTTTTGTTTGGTCAGCGTTGGGCGTTGCCTTATATCCTGTTAGTATCCGTTTCTGTTCTCTGATGCAGCCCTCGATTATGTCCTCAGGGTCATCCCATTGTGGTAATAGTGTTTCGTCCCATCTTATGTTATGGTCTCCACTCTGGGCACGCCAACAAAAGACGCAGCTTAGGGTGCAATGAAATACTGATGGTGTCATCTGGAGGCACTGGTGACTCTTTATTCCATAGAATTTTTGTTTGTAGCAGCTTCTGTCCTGAACTATGCTGTTGTATAGCCACCTGCACCGCTTCACAGCCGAGTGATTGCCTACTAGATGATACTTTTGCCTATGTAACATGTCAATTACTTCGTCAGGAACCAAAGAATTCAACGTTTTCAATCCGCCAATCTGTTTGAGGGATAAAGATTAAATCGTTGTAATAAAGACTACGTGGTGCTGAAAGAGGTGTAATGGTGTGAGTTACAAGAAAATTGTGGAAATGATTCCCGTTGAAAAACGAGAAAAGCTTTCAGACAAACTCCTAAACTATTTATTAAAAGCCAAAAAGGAGAACAGGATGCCCAGCAGCTTAGCGAAATGCTTCCTTAGCCAATGGCAAACAGGAGGCTTCGATGATGTGGTTGGTCTTGCGGTTCTTCTTGAAGCAACCGTAACGGTTGAACCAGAAAAAACTATAGAATTTGTGGAAACGGAAATGCAGTTGGCAGAAGTTGCCAAGGCACTTAAAGAGGCTGCATAAACGGAAGGTGATTTGGATGGTAAAATTTGGAATAGAATTTGTTCCCAAAGAAGCATACTGGAAAACAGTTTACTACGCAATCCAATCCGAGAAAAGGGGCTTCGATAACCTTTGGATAACCGACCACTACAACAACCGCAATGTATACGTAACCCTAGCAACAACTGCCATTTACACCAAAAAAATCATGTTCGGTCCAGGCGTGACCAACCCATTTCTGGTCAACCCAATCATGACTTGCCAATCCCTAGCTTCATTAGATGAAATGGCTCCAGGACGTGTAGCCCTGGGCATGGGAGCAGGAGACAAAACCACTCTCGCATCCACCGGAATAGAAGCAACAAAACAGCTTTCAGCAGTTGTTGACGCCATCACAATCTTCAAGAAGATGCTGGAAGGAAAAAGCGTCACTTACGAAGGCAACGTTTTCAAAGTGGAAGGCACTAAATTCAACTTCAAGCCAAGAGGACAAATTCCAGTTTACATTGGTGCTCAAGGACCTAAAATGCTTGCGATGGCAGGAAAAATCGGCGATGGCGTGTTGATAAACGCTTCTCACCCTAAAGACATCGATTATGCTGTCAGCCAAATTAAGACAGGCGTT
>JAFGGM010000018.1 GCA_016930555.1 Candidatus Bathyarchaeum sp. | reverse complement strand
GGCGCGGGGTGCGGGATTCGAACCCGCGTGGCCCTACGGACCACAGACTTAGCAGGCCTGCTCCCTACCAGGCTAGGAGAACCCCGCTTAAGATACGTGTTCAGCGAGAAACCTAAAAAAAGTATCTGTCCCATCTAAACCAAGTTTTTATAAAACAGTTACATTCCATAGTGTTGGAAGATAGGGCCGGTTGTCTAGTTGGTTAGGATGCAGCCCTTACGCGGCTGAGGTCGCCGGTTCAAATCCGGTCCGGCCCACCACCCACCAAAACACTTGTTTCTACAATCATATTAGGAGCCTAATAGAGGTCTATTGTTAAAAAAAGTCTTTTTCAGGAAATCTGAAGTGAAGAAAATCGGTTTATGCTTCAAGCTCTTTTTGAGTATGTTACTTTCGTTTTTGGTTAACATTTATATGCCCTTATTAACCTCTGACAGGATATCGGCAGTTTATATGCAAACTTACGATTGGAGACAATCAACAGATGAATCCCCGCGACAAAAGCTCCATCATGCGCGTTGTCAACAAAATCGCTAAAACAAAACTTAGTAGTGTCGCACTTCAGAAAATGGAACATGTCGCAACTAAGATGGGCGTAGAAGAAAACGAGTTGCTGGCGCTTTACGTTGAAACCAAGAACCGTTCTATGAAAGACAGTTTTGCATCCACTGACTACAGTGAAAGAGTTCTATTACTGCCCCAATGCCTACGCGCCAAAGACTGCCCAGCAGAGTTAGGCAAATACGGTTACGAATGCCAACAATGTGGAAGATGCAGCATTGCAAAAATTGTTCAGATGACCAAAGATTTGGGATACAAGGGTACATTTGTTCTACCTGGAGGAAGTATAGCACAAAAGATACTGTGCGAAGTGAAGCCTAAAGCATCACTGGGTGTCGCATGCTCCAAGGAACTTGTTCTCGGAAGTTTCCTCTGTGAAAAAATGGGTGTGATAGGTCAGGGTTTTGGGTTGCTTAAAGATGGGTGCATCAACACAGTCGTGGACCTACAGGGTCTACTTGAGTTCCTGAAAGTTCACAAATAGAAATTCACCCAAACGATAGGCTGCTGACTGCTTCAAGAATTTTTTTTGGCGAAAAAGGAACAAGAACAGCGGGTTTAATATAGCGCCCAAGCTTCGGAATCAACCCAACAGCATCTGTTCCAAGCTTACAGAGAACAACCTGTTCCAGACCCCCCAAGGACTCAACTCTAATGATATCCCGAGAGTGCCTTGACAACTCAACTGCCTTCTCAACATCAAAAAGTAGGGAACCCAAAACGATTAGCCGATCAAACCTGCAGCGAACCCATTTGTGGATTAGAGAAACCTGCGCCTCAGAAAGAACTGCATTAACGTGCGTGTTCGCTTCTTTAAGGTCTTCAGCAAGCTTGACTTCAAGGGGGATATTGTCATACAAACAAAAGAGTTCAATCAGCTCAGGAAGGGGAATGTTTTTGCCGTCAGCCAACTGAGCACACAACTGCTTCCCTGAAACAACAGCATCCAAAATTTGTGGAGAAAACACTCCAAAATCTACATAAAGCTCTTCTTTGCTTTTTGCGGAAAAAACCACTTTACCATGCACCGTAGAAAATTTTTCCAGCTGATCCAACGAAGCAGGCGCTAACCCGATTTTTTGGTCAAGCAAACTTAAAGCTGCTATTTCATCCTCACCAGAAACCTCCAGTTGCATCCACCCGCGGTCTGTTGCGCCAACTAAACGCAACTGGACTTCTAGTCCGCTGACCAAATCTAAATATTGCTTCTCAAAGGTTTCAGGGGCACCTAAGCCATAAAGTTTTTCAAGAACTGTGATTGTTGGCATCTGAATCGCCTATCAACGGAACAAGCTCTTCATGGAGCATTATAATTCGATCTATGGCAGGATGTTTCTTACCTAGTTCTCTGGAGAACTTGTCTAATGTCTTTATTAGCGGCACCACCCTATGTCCTTCAATCAGTTTGTCAGCGTAGGTCACAAGCTTTTCTTCCAGAGTTGTTGGAAGATAATCCTTTACTGGCCAACCAAGCTCTTTTGCTTCCTCAGCGGTTATGCCTCCACCAATGTGACGCTCAATAATGGACACGATACATTCCGGCAAGTCTAGAGACTGGGCAATTTCCACACCAACAATAGAGTGATTTATGCCATGAGTTTTCGAGCGCCCAATATCGTGAAGAAGAGCGCCCACCTCAACCAACTCAACATTAACATCTTGTCCATTCTTTTTGCAGGCTTCAGCAAACTTTACAGCAAGAGCAGAAACCGCCTTACAATGGGCAACAACCTTTTTTGAGCATCCACATTCAAAAAGAAGTGACAACGCCTTCTGGGACGAGGGCAGGTTTTTATTCACCTAATTCCTTCCTCAGCGCCTCAACCCGTTCCTGCAAGGACGTTTTCAGTTTCTCATTATCAAAATGCATCAACAGTTTGGTGCATGTGGGGCAACGAAAAACAAGTTCCATAGCCTCTTCGAAGGGAATCCGCTTGCAGCCTTCTGTGCCGCAGTAGTAAAAGTCATGGTTTTGCTCGTATGTGAGGCGTGTTTCCAGCTTTTCTAGAACACGACGCTTCTGGTTTAAGATGAATCCTGCAAGCTGGTCAAGCTGAAGTCTCCAGTGAAAGATAAACCATCCAGTAGTTTTGTCTCGTGACCTTCGTAAGCCGACTAATGAGTGGTCATATAGTTTGTATAGGATTTTGCGGACTGTGTTGAGTCGTATCTCTGTTTGTTGTGCAATCTCGTCATCTGTGGTTTCGCTTACTCCTCTGAGGACATTGACGATTTGGACTGCCTCTTCTCCACCGAAAGCTTCAGCAACTTTTTGTAAAGTTTTATCATCCACGAAAGTCAACATTAAAACCTGTACTCCACTCTTCCACATATTAAGGTCAACAAGGCTTAAATCTGTTATTGAAATCGTCTGTGGATTAGGCTTCAATGACTTTTTTGCCTCTGACCTGAGGGACTATCTTCATTTTGGCGTTGTCAGCATCTTTTGATAGTTCCTGTCCCTCAAAATAGCGGTCAAGAAAAATTGCCAAGCTGGAGCATTCGGAGTGAGGTTGATTCCCCACGGCAACATTGAAGTCTGAGACGACTTCGTTGTAGAAGCTGGGTGGCACTTTTTGGCTGCCCACAATAACCATCACATCCTTCTTTGTTTCCCTGATTCGCTGCATAACGTCGCTTGTTTGAATGTTTTCTCCGTACGCCGTAAGATGAACTGTGACCCCTTTGTTTTCTTTCCATTTCTTAACCACATGCTTCCAAGGTCTTCCCATCTCGAAACTGAAGTTGCCTCCCCACCGTTCCATAACCCTTTCAATAGTTTCTTTGACTTTAACGTCATTTATGTCTGCCATGATGAAGCCTGACGCGCCTAAGGCTCGGGCAGTCAACGCCACATGTGAGGTTAAACGTTGGTCTCTGTGTCTGTGTCCCCATCTTAGGATAACAACTTTAGGCTTCACGGTTAAATTCTCCTCCTAGCTTTTCTACACGCCCCTGAATTCTGTCTGCCAACCAAGGAATCGCCCTGAAAACGCCCTTCACCAAATCGCCCTCATATTGTATATTCTGTACATGGGCACGCTCAAACAGCTGTGAAACCAATGCCATTGACTCGTTACTTATTTTCACGGAAAACGATGCCTTAACAAAACTTTCGAGAAATCCTACAATCTGCTGCTTCAACGCAGTTGTGTTGGTTCCATGGAGTGCCGAAATTTGAACAGGATTTGGTGCATACTTCTTAAGTAACTCGGTTTTGCGTTTCAATTCATCTTCTTCAAGTGTGTCGATTTTGTTTAGTGCTGTTATAACAGGTATTCCTGTTGCTCCAATCTGTTCAATTGTGTCTAAGCTGCAGGAAAGTTTCCGTTCAATGTCCTCGTCGGGTTCACTCATGTCAACAACTAAGATAATCACGTCTGAAAGGATTGTTTCCTCAAGAGTAGAATGAAAGGCTTTAACTAGCGTTAAGGGTAGACGGTCAATGAAGCCAACAGTGTCAGTCAACAAAACCTTTCTTTTCGAAAACTGCACAGCCCGAGTTGTAGTAGAAAGAGTGGTAAAGACCGCATTGTCTACAGGAACCGTTTCTTCTGTAAGCAAATTAAACAGCGAACTTTTACCCGCGTTCGTGTAGCCCGCCAAGGAAACAGAGGCAAAACCAAGCTCATCCCTCCGTGTTCGATGCAGTTGCCGTTCCTCACGCTTCTTTTTTAGTTTGCCTTCGATAGCAGTGATTCGCCGCTTCACAGCTTCAAAGTAAACATCAACTTCATACTTTCCTAACCCCATGAAGCCTGGCTGTTCCTCCATCCTCGCCAACTTCACACGCTCCTTTGCCCTAGACAACTCATACCTGAGACTAGCCAACTGAATCTGGAGCTCGGCCTCGTAAGTCGATGCTCGTTTGGAAAAGATTTCAAGTATGAGCTGGAAACGGTCAATGGCCATTACTCCCGTGACTTTAGCCAAGTTATAGGCTTGAAACGGCGTCAAGTTATTGTCAAAAATCACTTTCTCAGAGCCAGTTTCTTCAACTAAATCAGCAAGTTCCCTTACTTTTCCTCGCCCAATCTGATACTTAGCGTCCCTTTTTCTGATTTGCTCAATGGAACCTACAACAGTGTACCCTGCTGCGTTAGCGAGGCTCCTGAGTTCATCTAGACCTGACGGCTCTGACGCTAGCCGCCGTTGGACGATGATTGCTGTCGTTACTTCTTTGCCTCCTTGTCCTTCATCTTAAACTGAATAAGGTCTCCTAAGGTTGCTCCAGCCGGTTTAGATGACAAAGCAGGCTGAACGTTAGGTTCCTCAGCAGGCACACGAAGCTTAATCTTAAGTGCATGCTCCAGCTTTTCTGCAAGAGCCAAGTCAGGAATCATTTTATTGCTTTCGATTTTGCGTATTACCGAAACTTTCTCCCGAATTTTTCTACCCAAGTCCTCATGGCTCATTTCAAGTTCTCGTCTAGCCTTTCGCACTCGTTGAGCAAGGTCACTAGCAAGTTCCAGAGTTTCAGTTACTGTGGGATGTTTTTGTCTCTTTGAATAAGAAATCGGTGTTGCCTGAGGTTGTGTTCCCATTCTTTTGCGGGGTTGGGGTTCAGGTTTGGGTTCCCAATAACCAGAACTCAATTTTCCACATTTAGAGCAGACAGTCATCTTAGCTCCTTCAATTATGGCCCTGACTGGAGTACCAAATATTTGCCGACCACATACTTCGCATTGCATTAGAAGTAATCACCTGAACTAAACCATCACAAGTCGCTTCTTTATACTTGTCGATTTTATATAATTTGACCGTGAAGAAACCCCATAAACCCCCTTCGGAACAAAAAAGATTTCTTCATTTTGACAAAAAAGCCGCAAATTATTTTAGGGGAACTCGGACTATCATATATTGTGGAGAGATGTTTTAATGCCTATGGCTTTTGTGTTGATAAACACTGAAATAGGTTCGGAAAGCGAAGTTTTGGATGAGTTGAAGAAGATCGATGCAGTAAAGGAAGCTTACATGGTTTATGGCGTCTACGATGTCGTTGCAAAAGTAGGAGCAAACACTATGGACAAACTCAAAGAAATCGTCACATGGAACGTGAGAAGACTGGATAAAGTTCGGTCAACTCTTACAATGATAGTGATCGAGGGGCAAAAGTAGCCTCCACCTCCCCCTTTTCTATCCGATTTTCTTTAATCCGAAAAAAACAACTGTTACATCAAAGTACTTATCCGCTCAACAAACTAAGTACAGGCATGAGCGGAGGTCACAATGGTTAAGTTGCACATAGGATTCGACGATACTGATTCACCAAACGGGGGATGTACCACCCACATAGCCGCCCTCCTAGTTGAAAAATTATGCAACATGAATGTCTCCTTCGTGGATTACCCCAACCTAGTCAGGCTTAATCCAAATGTTCCATGGAAGACCCGAGGCAACGGAGCCCTCTGCCTCCGAATAGAATGCCCCCAAGACTCCTTAGATTCCATCAAGAAAAAAGTCCTAGACACAGTCGAAGCAAACTCTGATTTAGGGTACAGCGGAACCGATCCAGGAGTAGTTTTTCTCTTAGGAGATATTCCCCAGCAAGTCAAGGAATTCGCAAAAGAAGCTGAACAGCGAATAATGAAAATTGATGAAGCCTTGAGCCTTTTTAAAGTGGTTAGCGCTGAGGCTGCGGGATTCAAGAAGGGAAGAGGACTCATTGGAGGCTTAGCCGCAATCGGAGAAGAAATGACGAAAGATTACACCTTCGAAATCATATCTTACAGGATTGCAGAAAATCATGGCAAACCTCGGCAGGTAAACCCTCAATCTGTCAAATTTATGGACACAAAATCTCCTAATACCTTCAATAACGTGGACCCTGAAACGGGCAGAGTCCTGATTACGCCCAGAGGACCTGATCCTATTCTATGTGGAATCAGAGGCGAAACCCCGGAGGCAGTTAAGCAGGCATATGAATTGGTTCTCAAGGAGGAACCCGTTGAAAGATGGATGATTTTTCGAACAAATCAGGGAACCGATGCTCACCTTCGACACGTTAGCGCAGTTAAGGATATACAACCATACAATCCCGTTGTTGCGGAGGGACAGGTATCTACACAACCACAGGTAATCCAAGGTGGGCATGTAATTTTTTTCATCAAAGACGACACAGGGGAAGTAGCTTGTGCAGCCTATGCGCCCACAGGAAACCTCTGCAAAGCCGCAAAAAAACTTGTGACAGGAGATATGGTAAAGGTTTTTGGAGGTGTTCGTCCCCCTTCTTCAGAGCTTCAGTTGACAATCAATCTTGAGAAACTGATGATCCAAAAGTTGGTTCCCCGAACATCCGTTGTTAACCCCGTTTGTCCTGAATGCGGGAAAAGAATGAAGTCTATGGGAAAAAATCAGGGTTTCAGGTGCGACAAATGCGGCTTTCGTTCCTCTCAACAACAGAAGCTGGAAATCACCCAAGAACCTGTAGTTGATGTGGGGCTTTACATTACGTCGCCACGGTCTCAGAGGCATCTAACAAAGCCCCATTGTCGATACGGAAAAGAAAAAACTTCTTCTCCCCAAGAGCTTATGGACGGCTGGCATTTTCCTTGAAAACCTGAAAAACCTCTCAGAAGCTTAAGAGTTTTTGACAGTAAACTTAAATGCGTCAGCAGAAAACTTACGGAAGGAAAAAGGGAACCCCATGAAGTTTTCGTTCATTAATCCGGGTCCAAATCCTGATTTGCCTATCGAAGATGTCAAGAAGATGGTGGGAGCAGCCCCTCCCTTAGGTATGCTTTACATAGCAACTTACCTGCGAGAAAACGGCGTAGAAGTTTCCATAATAGATGAGGCGCCACAAGGCTACTCCATAAAAGGCACAGTTAATTGGGTGAAGAAAGAGAACCCAGACATCATAGGTTTTTCCACATTAAGCAGTTCATACCACAAAGCAGTGCTACTCGCAGAGAACATTAAGAAAGAAAACCCTAACATCGTCACTGTTTTCGGCAACTTTTTTGCAACCTTTAATGCTGAACGGATTCTAACAAAGTATCCCTTTGTGGACTTTATTGTTCGGGGAGAAAGTGAACACACTAGCTTTGAGTTGGCAAAGTGCCTAGAAAAAAACGGTGACCTGAAGAAGGTTCTGGGAATCAACTTTAGAAACAATGGTCAAATAGTTTCTACTCCTGACCGACCCCTAATCAAGGACATTGACTCGTTGCCCTTTCCTGACAGGCAAATGTTGCCAGTGGACTACCATAATACCACTGCTGGAATAGTTGTTGCACCAAAAAAGTTCAGCGGCTTCGTCTCCTCTAGAGGCTGCCCTTTTCAATGCCGCTTCTGCGGATGCCGAAGAATAGCCCGAAACCTCTGGCGCTCTAGGTCAGTTGAGAACATAATGGAAGAACTACATCTTCTGTCCAGTCAAGGCTACAAACAGTTTCTTTTTGTAGACGACAATTTCACACTGAACCAAAAAAGAGTCATCAAACTGTGCCAGAGGATAAAAAAAGAGAAAGTTGACATCGAATTTTTTGCCGAAGGCAGAGTTGACAATTTCTCCAGAGAGATGGTGCAGGAGTTGGTGAGGGGCAACTGTAAAATGATTTATTTTGGAATCGAAAATGCAACTCAGCGAATTCTGGATTACTATGATAAACGGACAAACCCAAAACAGGCGGAGGAGGCAACAGCAAAAGCTAGGAAGGCAGGCATAGACGTGATAGTAGCGTCCTTTATTTTGGGGGCTCCTACAGAAACAAGAAAAGAGATTCAGCACACTCTAGATTTTACCCAGAAGATTCAGGTGGACATTCCTCAGTTCAATATTCTGGCCACTTTTCCGGGAACAGATATTTGGGAAGAACTCAAGATTCAGGGTGTCGTGAATGAAGAGAAACACTGGGAGACAGGAGTTATGGTTTCTGAGGTTTCTCCTGATACTGTGCCTCGCCAAGAGATTGAACAGATGATCCATGATGCCTATCAGCGATTTTTTGTTCGCCCCGAATATATTGTGAGGCAATTGATTAAAATGGGCACAAGCTCCTACAGGCTTAATGTTTTATTCAGCAATCTGAAGAGAGCTGAAGCGGTTGCCGAGGGCGTGAAAATGGTCACCTAATTTTTTTGGTCAGGTAGAGTCCATAGTTTATGCTTTTCCAATTGAATGAAATGAAGGTAATATCGTTCCTGCTCTTCCGTAGTTCCTTTAAATGGTCGACCTCAAGTAAAAATTAAATGTAGGATAAACTAACCAACACTTCTCAGGTTCATTCGGATGGAAGCATAAAAATGAAGATTGGAGTATTAACAGGTCAACCAGAACCAGCTGAAGGTTTTGATGAGACATTCTATTACATAAAATCCTGCACAGGCAGAACCAAAAAACCAGCAGGCGGAGTTTATAACATAATTAGCTGTTTTGGCGACAACGTAACTGCAAGAAAAAAACCTGAATGGGTAGCTACTTCTCCATCAGGCAAAGCAGTTAGAACCAACAGAATTCACCGTTTTCTTTGGGATTACATATGCCCAAGCGTTGAAGATTACAAGCTTCAGATTCTTGATTTAGTAAATCACGCCCTGAATGATGAAGTCGCAGGAGTCCATTTAGAATCCATAGGTTTTCCAAGGATCGAATATTGTACATGTAACAGATGTGCTGAAAAACTCAAAGAAAGCAACCTTGAATGGACTGAATGGAGAGCAAAAGCAGTAACTGATCTTATAGCAGAGGCTTCAAAACTAGTTAAAGAGAACAACAAAAGTTTCTCAGTGACAATACTACCTGATCCATGCTTTGGTAAAGAAAGATACGGCGAAGACTTTCATGCATTAGCAAAACATGTTGATTTCTTTCTTGTCCCCATCTACGACATGGCGTACTCAACAACATACTGGCTAGAAACTTTGGCTCTTGATTTCAGTAAACAACTTGAAAAACCACTATACATCGAATTATACGCAAGTGACCCTGGACCTGAAATAAAAAACATATTAGCAGCAATAGTCTCCGTATCTAACTATGCTGACGAAGTAATACTTGCAACTCATGACCCCTGTTTAACCAAAAAAATACAAGAAACAATGGTATCAGACAATGAACTTACCAAATATCTGCAAAGACACAAATGTAAACAAATGACCGACATAATTGAAAACTGGAAAAAAGTCTGCACCACATAACTGATTAGACGAAAATGGTGCGGGGGACGGGATTCGAACCCGTGGAGGCCTGCGCCAGAGGATCTTAAGTCCTCCCCCTTTTCCTAGGGGATCCAATGTTGACCCGCTATTTAGACCTGGCTCGGGTACCCCCGCCATCCTTCAATATTCACAGGCACCTTCGACATAAATGTTACCTGACCTGAGCGGTCTTTTGGCGTTAGGGTTATAACAGTCAACATGCAAGAAATGTTTTGGCGGAAAAATCTGGGCGGGTATAGAAGGCTGTGTAGCGTTCTACCGAAGCCTAGCTTGGACAGGGCACGAACAGCACAAAATGCTGGTGTATGCCTCCTAACAGGGAACTGGGAGTGAGCTCGGGGTCACGGGTTCGAGTCCCGTCCCGCCCGCCACCACAAAACACGATAGCCTACGGGAAAGGCATGTTTTAAGAATTTGAATGCAAAAATGCGGTTTATTTTAGTTTAATGCTCAGCCAGCCTCTTCCGCCTCTTTTTTGTTGCTGACCATTTTTTGGAGTCTTTTTAGGTAGAGCATATCTGCTTGCTCTGGTTGCGGGTTTCTGGTTGCGGATGTTAGTTCGGATGAATTTGCCCCATCCGCCTATGGTCGAATTTGGAGGAATGACCTTTTCTGTGTCACATTGTAGATACTCTTTCACGATGTCAAAGAATTCTATGGGTTTGAAGTCTCTTGTTGCAATAATCACTGTTCCTTGTTCGATAAACAGTTTTGAGTAGTCATTTTTAGCTATGCCTTCTGCTCTTACTTTGTCTTCTACCCTGTTGCGCCAAAGGTTTTGCCAGTCGGTTCTTAGTTCGTCAACGAATTCTTTCATGTTGTTTGTTGCCATTTTTTGTTCTTCCTTGCACCTGCAGAGCCAGTTTCTTTGGGCTTTTTGGTGCGTTGGTTTCTTTGCTCTCTTTGTTTTTCGTAAATATAAAGATATGAGAAAAGAAGTTCCATACTAGTTTTCTGTAATTTTGTTATAGAACTAAACTCTAGAAAATGTACAAGAGTGTTCTGTAAAGCCTTAAAGAATAATATGAAGAACAAATTCACAACATATTTATGCATTATAACAACAACTTCACACTTCCAGAGGAAACCTCATGTCAACCATCGACGACGTCATAATGCTACTTAAAGATGGCAAATGGCACAACATACAAGAAGTCATAGTAACTGTTGCACTGCCCAAACGCAAAACAGAAATGATAATCAGCTTCCTGAAAGAATACGACTTCATCCAACACGAAGAAGGAACCAAAAAGATAAGGCTCCAAGCTTCGATGCTCGAATTCATTGAAGCAATTCAACGCCTTGAAAGCACGGGAATTTAACTAATAAGAAATTTATTACGCCAACCATTTTGGGGGAAACCCCAAAAACATCTTACCTAAGTTCAGCGGATAATAAAAGTAGAGTAGCCACTATGACATCCGATTCACTGAAACTCTTCGCCAAACTTTTCATCATAATCATAGCGATTTTCATGATTTCATTCTATCTAATTATAGTCGTTCTGGAGCCAGCACTATTCTACTTCACGCCTGACGGAGCAAACGTCACCACAACCAATTTTTCAAGCCCCCTAACATTGTGGGTTCTCAACATTCCAGTACGCGTTTACACAGAACTTAACTTGGGCACAATCTTTTTTGGGCTTTGGACCGTCTTCGCTGCATGTTTCGTTGCGGCTTGGAAACTAAGAAAAAGTCTTCCCACAGTAATCAGAGAAAGTGTTCACGAACCTACGAAGAAGCTTTTCAGCAACTGCCTCTTCGCAATGCCTATCATAAACAGCATGACGTTAATTGGGGTTTTGATAATCCAGAGC
>JAFGGM010000017.1 GCA_016930555.1 Candidatus Bathyarchaeum sp. | reverse complement strand
GGGGGGGGGGGGGGGAGAAAAAATATGGGAGCTGTATGTCCAACGACGAAAACACTGACCTCCTGCTTGGTTTGGGTTTGAGCCTTAATCAGGCAAAGGTGTACTTAGCAATACTTAAACTGGAAAAAGCTAAGGTGGGGCAACTAGCGAAGTTTTCAAAAGTGCGCAGGGAAGACGTCTATAGAATTCTGCCAATACTCGAAAAAAAGGGCTTGATTGAAAAATTGCTGGGCAAACCAACCCAGGTCAGGGCTACTCCTATTTCGGATGCCTTGACCTTCATGGTGGCGGAAGAAAAAAACATATTTGATGAACGTTTACTCGGTATGAAGAAATCAATCCAAAGGCTGTCCATTAAAGATTGGAAGCAACCGCTTCCCAAAGAAAGCATCTACATACTGATAGCGGAAAAGAAAGCAATTTTCGCAAAGACTTCAAGACTGATTAGAAACTCGAGAAAAGAAGTCGCGTTGATTGCAGACAAGGGAAGAATTATGCCGGTTTTGTCTCATTTTTCAAATGAATGTAAGCAGGCGATAAAGAATGGTGCTCAGGTTCGACTGATTTTTGAAGGAGACATCCCGGATGTTTTGCTCAAAGAAAAAGTGAATAAACTCATCGATGGGGCTTCGGTTCACATCAAATTTCATAATGAACCATTGAATCACTTCATAATGTCCGATGACAAAGAAGTATTGATTACCACCTCCAAAGAAACCGGATTAGGCGAAAGCCCTTCCCTTTGGACAAACAACAGCAACCTTATAGGCGTTCTAAGAAACAGTTTTGAATCCGACTGGAACAAGGCTGAAGACTAACCTGAGAACCTCATTTCGCCTTTAGTTTTGAGTCTCAGTTTATTTCCAGTACTTGGAACGATTTGCGCAGGCACAACCGTCAGAATGTCGGTGTAGACCAACAGTCACACATGGTTAAATCTGCAAATGACCTTTTGTAATATAGCTTAAATCGTAAGCGTAAAAAAGAGGAGTAGATAAATCATGAAAAGTAAAGAGTTTATGGGTAAAGATGTGTTTGCGTTAGACGAGAAAATCGGAGAAGTCAAAGAATTGGGAATAGATCCGGAATCGTGGATAATAACTCACCTTGAAATCGAATTGGAAAAGGACATAGCTGAGTCTGTGCTTGGCGCAAGAAAAGGCGGAGTACGAAACATGTTGGCCATTTCAGCCCTAAAGGAAGGAGTTGCACGCTGGACAGACAATGGACTACACCTAAAAGTGTCAAAAGATCAACTTCACATGTACCTAAGACCAGTAGTTGAGGCTTAGCCGGGGAATTTGCTATGAACATGTGGTTGGCGCTTGCTATTATTATTGTGGTACTCTGGGCTGTCGGGTTCTTTGCTCTGCCAGGCGTAGGCGCATTAATACATATACTGCTCGTGATTGCCGTAGTCTTAGTACTCGTTTGGCTGTTTACTGGCAAAAAGCTGTGGAAATAAACTAACTCTTTTTTTTGTTAAGTTTAAGTTGAAACTAGAGAATGATAGATTGGTTAAACAGACTGTAACTTAGGAGATGTGAAATGTATGGCGGTTGTAAAAATTGTTGAGTTAATAGGTAGCTCACCAAAGGGTTGGGAAGACGCTACAAAGAATGCATTGGCAGAAGCGGCAAAGACAGTTAAGAACATCAAGTCAATTTACGTGAAGCGGTGTAATGCAAAGGTAGAAAACAACAAAATTGTCGAATACAGAGCTGTAGTCAAAATCGCTTTCGTTGTAGAAAGAAAAATCAACTGATTTTGTTGCAGCGCTCTTTTCTGCATTTCCACCTTTTTCGCAACTAAGCTGCTTGGTGCATGCGCGTTCCGAACAAGCCTAAAAAGGGTATTATTATGATAAAATCATCATCTGTGGTCTTAACCGTTAGATCGTGGATTGATGTTCCGAACGAGCTAAGTTCAGCCTTAATAGGTCACCAAAAACGGGCCGAAGCAAAATAAGAACATTTAATGACAATTTAGGAACAGCCTTGCACGCTATTACCCACTGGTGAATAGACATGTGGGAACCCATGCGTTATTTTCGTCATCTGAGGACTTGCGCCCCATGGTTTTAAAAAGAATTTTCGGAAAGATTAACGACCTTGTCGCTGTAGCCACCCAGTCACAAGGTTATTTATTGTCAAAGATACGCACTAATAGTGCGAATATACCCCGCGTTTTGGCGGATCAGCGTTAAACAAGACGCGAATGATGTGTCACACTCTTACCCTTTTCGAATGTTCGCGTTTTGATAACGTGTGTAGATCCGTCAAAACATATTCTTGAATCTTATGCCCTCATAGCATAACCTACTCTGCACAGAAATGTTTTTATTATGTTCCCATAACTTGCGGATTTCATCAGTCCACGCCCAAACTTGATTAGTTTTTCGTAGCGGGCGTTGTTGCTGGGAGGTTACGCTCACAAATCTATTTATTCCTATCGCTAATCCGCTATATTGGGATAAAAAATGCCAGAACCAGTTTTTGAATGGTATGTAGACAATGCTGGAAAAGACAGGTTCAGGCTGAAAGCTGCCAACGGAGAAATGATCGCTACGGGTGAAGGTTACGCGTCAAAACAAGGCTGCCTAGACGGCATAGAATCAGTAAAGAAAAACGCTCGAAAAGCAAAAATAGTGGAAGCAAAAGAAAAAGTTTAGTGTATACCAATTAGTCTCCTTTTTTCTAGTTATTTACCCTTCTTTTTCTACACGCCAGTGTCCGTGTGGGTGACTGAGTGATAGTGCCAGACAGACTGATAGACATTAGGCACGCGTGCGTGTGTGAGTTAGAACGTGCACGTCGTCGTATTCGTTCACGTAAGCAAGAGAGAAAAAGATTACTATTTAATCCAAGTTGTAGATGGGGGTTCACATAGACAACGTCTTAATAGCAACTTACACTCTATGTTATTGTAAAAATAGCTTATTCTAAGTGAAATTGAAAACTGTTGTAAAGGGAGGTGAAAATAAATGGCAGATATAGTTGATATTGCTGTTGAGGCTGGGGGTTTCAAAACATTTGTCGCAGCAGTACAAGCGGCAGGATTAGTTGAAACATTAAAACGCAAAGGGCCGTTTACAATTTTTGCGCCAAACGATGAGGCTTTTGCAAACCTTCCAACTGGAACAGTCGATGGACTGTGGAAAGATATTCCAAAGCTAAAGGCGATTCTGATGTACCATATTGTTATAGGAAAGTTCACAGTTGACGAAATAGGTCAAATGAAGACCATGAAAACTTTCCAAGGTCAAGAACTAAATATTGACGCCGCCCACTGGTGGACTATGCACTGGAACCCATTAGTCAATAAGGAACACATTGTAAACACAGATGTT
>JAFGGM010000016.1 GCA_016930555.1 Candidatus Bathyarchaeum sp. | reverse complement strand
CACAAAACTGATCAATGTGAAGAAGAACCCGAAAAAACCTTTTGCGTGAACGCTTTAGGTGCCCGAAACATCGCCCTGATAACAGCGGAAATTTGTGCCACGGCGGTGTACATTAGTACAGACTATGTTTTTGATGGTTCAAAGAAGGAACCCTATACCGAAGAGGATATTCCGTTTCCCCTGAGCACGTATGGGATCTCGAAATTGGCGGCAGAACATTTCACCAGACAAAACCCGAAGCACTATATCATAAGAATTGCCAGCGTGTTTGGTAAGGCGGGAGCTAGTGGGAAGGGAGGTAACTTTGTGGAGACAATGATAAACAAAGCAAAGAACAATGACCCTATTGTGGTTGTGGATGATATGTTCATGAGTCCCACATATACTAAAGACGCTGCTTTTGTATTGAAAGGAATCTTGGAGCTTCAGCTTCCATATGGTGTGTATCATGCAGCAAACAAGGGTTTCTGTTCATGGTACCAATTTGCACAAGAAATCTTTCATGCCACCAAGTTAAGTCCTGATTTGGAACCCACAAAATCTGATCCCTCATATGGGAAGGCTAGGCGACCACTTTTCTCTGCACTTGCAAGCACTAAGCTTTCAAAATATAACTTGGAGCCCCGAAGCTGGAAAGACGCTCTTCGTGAATACTTAATCGAAAAAGGTTACATCTTAAAAGACTCTTCGTGAAACACTTCTACAGGAAAAAATCATGCATATTGCACAAATGGGAACTGGACGAGTAGGACGCCCAACAGCCTACGCCATAATGTGCGCTGAACTAGCAGACACAATAACCGTCTGTGACACAAAACCGGGTCTAGCAAACGCCTTTGCAGAAGAACTTCAGCATGTAACAGCAAGTCTAAGTTTAGATATTGAAATTATTGCATCAGAAAAGGATGAAGATGTGTGTGAAGCAGACATAATCCTGATTTCTGCAGGAAAGCCCAGAACCCCCGGAGTCCAGATGACTAGACGCGACTTAGCTTTCCAAAACGGGCAAATAATTAAACATGTTGCTGAGGCAACTGTGCCCAACAATCCTGATGCAAAATATGTTGTGATTACTAACCCGGTTGACGCCATGGCAATGGTCTGTAAAAAATATACAAAAACAAAATTTGTGATAAGCACGGGAACGAACCTCGAATCATTAAGATTCAGATCTAGATTAGCTAGAATCCTTAAAGTACCAGTGTCAACCGTCGAGGGTTATGTTGGGGGAGAACATGGACAAAACGCGACGATTCTCTGGTCAACTGTAAAAGTCAATTGTATGCCCTTAGGTGAATACTTGACGCTTAATGGGAAAGCCCTCAATGAAGAAGAACTTAGTTCCTACGTGAAGTCTGTCTCGAAATTTATTGTAGACAATATTGGAGGCACAGAGTTTGGACCTGCAGCCGCATTCAGGGACATAGTAAGAGCTATGGTTAGAAACACAAACGAGATTCTAGCTGTAGCTTCACCCATAGAGTTCACTGGATTACCTGAACCAGTGTTCGTAAGTGTTCCTCTCCAACTCGGAACCACGATTGGTTGCCCGACCTATGACGCTCTTTCTTCAAAGGAAAAACAAGAACTAACCAATGCCGCAAAAGCAATATATCAAACATACAAAACAACTATTGAAGCGATAGAAAGAAGCAGCAAAAAATAAATAACGTTTAATGTCGATAAAAAAGACTTCAACTGTTTTGCTATTTTGTTTCTTTTCTCTTCTGATTACTAATGACAGGAAACTGTTTACTAGCGAAGGTCTGTTGGCTTGTTTTTCTAATTGAACTTTAAACAGTTGCAACTATCCAAAGAAATTCATGTGATGTTAAGGATATACGAGTGTATTCCTACATATTAATAAGGTAGTAATACTTGTGTCATTTCATCTATACTATGTGAGGAACCAATATTGGCTGAAGCAGCTACAAAAAACAAACAGGGACCAGTAAACGAACTCGATTTAACCAAAATCGATGGAAACGGAGATTTTCCATGTCCAAAATGTGGAATCACCATCTCTCCAGAAGACGAGTCAGAAGATGTTTACATCATTGTGGAAGAGAAAGTTAACAACGATGCTTTGGAAGAACTGGTTATTCAATGCAACAAGTGTGGTTGTCAAATACGTTTAACCGGTTTTCCCGCCCTCGAAATGTGACTATCTAAATTATTACTTCCATCCAAGCATAGCCTTTGTGTGTTACCCTTGAGATTTTTTCATATGCTTTTTAACTGAGTCAACTTTATCTTTCATGGTTCGCAACTTATCTTTTCTGTCGTCTATTATCAAGGTTGACTCAATTCGAAGTACGCCATTGGCTGTGAGTGCTTTATGGGCAGCTTTCACTGCCTCAAGGATGGGTTTTAGGTTGCCTGCCTCCATTATTGTTCCCATGGGCGTGATTTCGTAGCTCAGCCCCTTCACTTTAGCTATCGCTTTTATTGCTGCTGCAACATAACTTCCTATGCTTGTCGATTCTGTTCCCACAGGAGCTATGGTCAAGTAAGCAATAATTTTGCAGGATTTTGCTGAACTCATATTGTTTTCATCTCCCAAGAAGAGCCATGTACAGATGCCCTGTTTTAGATACCTGATTTATTAATGTGTTTACATATCTGTAAAAATTCGTTTAGGAGACCGCGTTTCAGTGAGTAAAGCAAAAAGCATGGCTCAGGTTTCAGCTAAAGGCGTATTCAACATTTTCTGGGGTCTGGTGGTCTCTTCAATCATATCTGCAGTAAGCGTAATGGTTGTTGCAGGTATTCTTTCTGAAGGCGACTATGGTTTAGTTGCCATTGCATTGACTGGTCCAACCCTCATTGGAATATTCAGAGACTGGGGTGTAGACTGGGCAACAATAAAGTATACAGCACAATACCGGTCAGAAAACAAAGAAGCAAACGTGAAAAATGTTATAGCTTCTGTGGTGATTTTTGAGCTTCTGATGGGCTTTGCTTTGTCTATCTTTTCCTTTTTTGTTTCTGGCTACATGGCAACTGCATTAGACCGCCCTAACCTTGTTCCTCTAATCCAAATAGCATCTTTCACCATTTTTGCAGAAGCTATAATGAAAGCAACTCAAGCCTCCTTTACTGGTCATGAAAAAATGGAATACCACAGCATAACTTCAATCATTTTGTCTACTCTCAAAGCTGGATTCATGATTTCCCTAGCCGTTTTAGGATTCGGAACCTATGGAGCCATTGTCGGAACAACAGTAGCGTATCTGATTGCCGCAGTAATCAGCCTAATACTTGTTTATGTAACCATATACAAGCCTCTAAAGAAGCAGTATCTCGATAAACTGCAAATCTCTTCAACAATCAAAACCTTGTTAAAGTATGGATTACCCCTGTCAATATCCACTATTGTTGGTGGCTTTTTATCCCAATTCTACAACATTTTGCTGGCTAATTTCTGCTCAGATATGCTTATTGGCAACTTACAAGTTGCATTGAATTTTGGGTCCATTGTTACCTTTTTTGTTATGCCCATACTTACAGTACTGTTGCCCGCTTTTTCCAAGCTTGACTCACAAAAGGAACGGGAGACGTTAAGGAATGTTTTTCAGTTTTCAGTAAAGTATGCTTCTCTTCTTATTGTGCCCGTAGCTTTCATGGTTATGGCCTTGTCTCAACCGGGTGTATCCACAATTTTTGGTGCAAAATATTCTCATACGCCCCTCTATCTAGCACTCTATGTTGTTACTTTTGTTTACACAGCTTTCGGTTATCTGAGCATTGAAAACATCATAAAGAGTCAAGGAAAAACTGATGTCAACATGAAACTCGCTCTCCTTTCATCGGGGATAGCTCTGGTCTTGAATGTAATCTTAATTCCAACTTTTGGGATACTAGGTTTTCTAGCAACAAATATTGTGTCTGGAATCCCTAGTTTGGTTATAGCCCTTTGGTGGATAAAGAAAAACTATAGCGCAACAATCAACTGGGTTTCGTCAGCCAAGATACTGTTAGCTTCCATCCTAGCAGCAGCAGTCACCTATTTGGTAACCTTGCAGCTGAGCCTATCCAGTTGGGTGAATCTAATAGTCGGAGCTGTACTCTTTCTGGCAACATATTTAGTTGCGACTCCATTGTTTGGCGCCATTAATAAGGCTGACATACGCACTTTCCAAGAAATTGTATGTGGACTTGGACCTCTCGGACCTCTATTTGTCCTCCCGCTATCTCTGATTGAACGGCTGGTCACAGTTTTTCAAAGAGACTAGATAGTTGAAAGCTCCTAGGCATTAAGGTTTCTTTAGTTTTCCATGATACTTTTTTCTTAGTTTGGCGATTTTTGGGGCAATAACTATTCTGCAGTAGGCAGATTCTGGATTGCGATCAAAGTATTTTCTGTGGTAGTCTTCTGCTTTGTAGAATTTTTTTAACGGTTCAACTGTTGTTACTATGGGATCATCCCAGACTTTTGCGGCGATAAATTTTTGAATGGTTTGTTCCGCGATTTTTTTCTGTCTTTCGTTATGATAGAATATGGTTGATCTATATTGGGTGCCCATATCGGCTCCTTGCCTGTTTAGTGTTGTTGGGTCATGGGCAGTGAAAAAGACCTCCAGAAGGTCCTTGAAGGATATAATGTTTGGGTCGAATGTGACTTGAACAACTTCTGCATGTCCTGTAGTTCCTGTACAAACCTGTTCATAGGTTGGCGAAACTGTTGTTCCGCCAGCATAGCCCGATTCAACGTTTATACCGCCTCTTATCTCTTGGAAGGTAGCTTCTATACACCAGAAACACCCGCCGCCTAGAGTCATAACCTCTACACTGTTTTTTTGTTCGTTTTTCATGATCAACAATTACCGTATTGTTTTGGAGGCGCTTAAGTTTTCTTTATAAAACAACTTCTCTATTGGTCTCAGCACTCATGTAACTTGTGTTACTTGAGGACTTCAGTCAGTCGGAAGGTTAAAACATATAAGAGTTGATACTATGAAAAAACTCGATTGGGTGAAATCTTGAAACTGTTGATCAGCGTCGTAAATAAAGCAGAAGCTCTTGACAGCATCAACGGAGGGGCAGACATCCTTGACGTCAAAAACCCGAAGGAAGGCTCCTTAGGCGCCAACTTTCCCAGAGTAATTAAAGAAGTTAAAGAGGTTACACCAAAAAATCTTGAATTAAGCGCAACAATCGGCGATTTACCAAATCTGCCCGGAACCGCTTCTCTTGCAGCCTTGGGTGCCGTTGTTTCTGGAGTGGACTACGTGAAAGCTGGGCTTTTTGGCGTAAAAAACTGTGAAGAAGCAACTACATTAATGACCGAAGTTGTCCGGTCAGTTAAAGAATATGACAGCGGTTTGAAAACAATCGCTTCTGGCTATGCCGACTTCAGAACTGTTGGTTGCGTGAATCCTCTGGAACTGCCCATTGTTGCCCATAAGGCGGGGGCTGATGGTGTGCTCGTGGACGTCAAAATAAAAGATTACAAGACTAATCTGTTCAGTTTTCTAACCGATGAAGAGTTGAAGAAACTTGTTGATATGGCTCACGAATATGATTTGCTGGCTGCCCTTGCAGGCTCTCTAGATGAAACAGCCATTCCACGAATACACGGTTTAGGCGCGGACATCATTGGCGTTAGAGGAGCGGTTTGTGCAAAAAAAGACAGAGTATCGGGCAAACTTGAACAGGAAAAAGTGGCTGCCTTTGCCGAGGCAATCAGTAATTTGTCGAAGACCCGTTAAACTGTGATGTGAGTGCAGACTGTTTTTTTGTTTTCCAGAATCAGCCTGATTCTTTCTGGATATCTGCCGTTAACGACGTAGCAATCCCTGTGTGATTGTAGAAGAGTCTTTGGTAAGCTTTTGTCAACACTTGTTCTTTTTTTCCACTCCTGCAGTTCTTCAGCAGACACCTCCTGAATCAGTTTGCTATCTTGGCTTTTTTGAGGATCTTCGGAGAAGATTCCATCCACGTCAGTGACTAAAATCAGGTTTTTTGCAGCTAGTTTATCAGCAATGTATGCAGTTATTGTATCCGATGTGACGTCCCAAGAATGCTCTAGAGGGTCTTCACGAAACATATGCTGTGATGGCAAAAAAATTGGCATTTTTTCTTTTGCAGAGTTACCCACTTCGTCTAGAGCATAGCATGCGATTGAGTTTGGGGTGATATCTAACAAAAACAAGGCGTATTGGTCCATGGCTAATATTGCCATCTTGTGTGCAGCATTATTTGAGAGTCCATAAAACTTGTCAATCTTTCTTACTGTGTCCGCGAATGTGCCTCCACCAGGCACAATTAGGATTTTGTATTCTTCAGCTAGAACACTTAACTCCTGACATAACCTCTTCAAGCCGGTGGGGTCTTCAGCTAGGCTTCCGCCAACTTTCACGACTGCTTCCATTTTACCGTTTTTCCCTCCAATCCAGTTGCTACCATAAGCGCTACGCCAACCGAGGGCGACACAATCGCTGCTTCAGCACCTATCAACTCCTCCATATCAATAATCTGATTAAAACCCACCTTTTCAGCAGCTTTTCTTGCTAAAAAGTTTCTCCCAAGCCCCGTAACTACAGCCATTTTTTCTCCTTGAATAGACTGTTTTTTTTCGCAGACCTGTTTTAAGCCAGCAGCAATCTGCTCAATCTGCCGTTCATACACAAACTTTGCAATAGCCACGATTTCCTGTTCATTTAGCATGTCTGTGTCAGCGCAAACAACCCGTGCTAACCTAGCAGCTGCTTCCTTTCTTGTTTTTCCTCGTCCATCACAGGTTTCAGCAGTGTAATCTTTTTGTCTTATGTGGTTTAGAAGCAGATGCACGTCACCTGATTGGGCGAACAGCTCTGAGGACACCCAAGTCATCTTTCCCTTGACTGGGATGGCGTCAACGATTGCGGCAACGTTTGTTCGCAAAGACCCAGAGTACACAAGTTCTCCATTCTGCAGTTTCTCCAAATCAGTTTTGCCTGTGGCTGCAACTTTTCCATTAATCACAAGAATAATGCTTGTTGTGGTGCTTCCAACATCAACGATGATGCAGTTTTTGATAAACTGCGAAATCATCCAGCCTGTTGCAACCCAGTTTGCCGAAGCAACCTTAAGCGGTTCCATCCGCGAATCTTTTACGGTCAGCATTTTTGTATTTACATCAAGAACAAAGATTGGGACATCAGCGAAAACCTTTGTTACACAATCTAGAACGTGGTTGATACCCTCTTTTTTGGTCATATAAGCGTCTGACAACTCAGCGGTTATGGTGACGCCGACTCCATCTAATGTAGTCGAGTCTGCCACATTTTGTTTTAGTTTCTCTAGAATTTGTGGAAGCTTCTCTTTTCTATCCTTCCATATGGGAAAATACTCTAAGGCTGTTCTTTGTTCATTCACTGTGCCGTTATTTGTTTTTATATATGTGACTTTGGTGTTGGCTCCTCCTATGTCTAAGCCAAGAACCCTCAGCATATCAATCGCCTCTGCTGTAGAGCTTCATAAGCCCTTCTTTGGTGCGATAAAATGCTGCCTCCGCATCTTCAGGGCTAATTGAGGTTACTTCGATGATAGCATAAGCTTTTTTGTCTTCAATCGGAAATGGAGGCGAAACAACATTCTTTAAACTGTACGTCTCTGTGAATATCTGGCGACGTAATGGAACCTTTACTTTGGAAAAAAAGCTGTAGCCCCTGTGTTGCAAATTTTTTGGGAGCTTTTGTTTGATTGTTGCATCAATTATTGTTTCTGCTGGATTGAAGTTTGTTACTCTCCTTAAGCCTACGTAAGATGTTGTTAGCCGTGGATTAATTTCTATCACAACAGGTTCCTCATCTGTTAATATCATGTCAACGCCAACGTAGCCCTTCAATCCTTCTAGTGTTTCAACAGCCTTCTCTGCAGCCCTCAAAGCTTCCTTCTCCATACTATGACTGAATGGAACAACACCCCCCAAGTATTCTGACTCTTCGTCAGGTGAACCTAACGTAACGAACTGCCCATTCAATGTAGCAGCAACTGCTTTATCTCCAGTTGAAATGACTGATACACTGGTTGTTTTTCCCATAATCATTTTTTGGGCAATAAACTGTTTGCCAGTCGATTCATGTGCTACCTTTTTGACTGCACTCGCTATGGCCTCTTCATCTTTAACTATGCTCAAACCGTCGCAGCTAACGCCGTCTAGAGGCTTAAAGACTAGCGGATAACCCAACTCTTTTGTCAATTGTTTAATGTTGTCAACCGTTTCGTGGATGTCCAGCAGAACCGTTTCTGGAACCTTTAGTCCCATTTTCTTTAGTGCCTCACTTGTTTTCATTTTGTTCGAAACCCGCTTAATGGAGTCAACACTGCAATTAATGGAGGTTCCTCCAGAATCTTCTACATCCTGCACAAGATTCTCTAGCATTTGACCTGAATCTGGAGCAATCACGTAAACGGCGTCAGCCACCTTTGCTTGTTCCGTTAGTTTCGCAGAAAATTCGGCAAGAGACGTTACCGAAAATATCTTGTCTGCTTGGTTGGGTGGGTTGAATTCTTTGAGTCTTGAATCCAGCAAAGTGGTAACTTTATGGTCAGAGGCTTTGCAGTCTGCGATCAGGCTCCGTAGCATGGCATAGCCTTCGCTTAGGATGCTGCTTGAAAGTTTCTGGTTAGTGTATCCGCCTCCAGAAGCATACTCAACTATCAAAAGATTCAAACTTTACCCTCGCACTATCTCCTTTGAATATTGTGTGGGAACCAATAATGAACGTTATCCCAGTCATTGACATTTTAAATGGTGTTGCAGTCCATGGCATCCGTGGCGAAAGAAAACAGTATCAGCCACTAAAAAGCGTAATATGTAAGTCTGCAGACCAGCCTTTGGACATTGCCTCAGCTTTCAAGTCTTTAGGATTCAGTGGCTTGTACTTAGCGGACTTAGATGCAATACTGGGAAACTCAACAAACTTCAACATCTACCAGAAGATTGTGGTACAAACAGGTCTTGATTTGATGGTTGATGCAGGAATCGCCGACATAACCAAAGCCGATGAAGTGTTGGCTGCGGATGTGCCAAAAATTGTTGTAGGCTCTGAGACTCTAACAAATTTGGATTTTTTAGATCAAATCGTCAAAGTTTTTGGCAAAGACAAGATTGTGGTGAGTATAGACTTGAAACAAGGCAAAGTTTTGAGTGCCTCAGAGGCGGTCACTCAGATGGATGTTGTTTCTTTTGCGCAAGAACTCGCGAAGATAGGTATTAAACAGATTATTCTTCTGGATTTAGGAAGGGTAGGAACAGAGCATGGAATCGATATGCCTCTTCTTGGGACTCTTATTGAGAAGACTGGAGTCGAGGTTCTGGTTGGAGGCGGAATACGGAGCCTCAGAGAACTGGGGGAACTGAGAGAACTCGGAGTCTCCGGAGCCCTAATAGCCACTATACTCCACAATGGAAAACTAACAGTCGATGAACTGAAATCAGCGGGCTTCCTGTAAAAGCTAAAAAGATGTGAACGTGAAAAACATGGCTCCTGAGACCCCACAAAAAACAAGAAAGATGCCAGAGAAGGGACTACCCAAAAACGCTGTCATCAAAGAGCTTGAAACGAAACTGCAAAAAGACTTTTCCTACGATTCAGGCAAAATTCTGTGTTCCATGTGCACGAACCCCCACAGCTTTGCCAAACAAATTTACCGAAAATACCTTGAAAAGAATCTGGGCGACCCAAGCCTTTTCCCAGCCTCCGCAGAACTGGAACAAGAAACAGTAACTATGCTAGGTTCACTGCTGTCAAATCCTCACGCCTCTGGAAGCATTGTTTCTGGTGGAACCGAAGCAAACATCATTGCCCTCTGGACAGCAAGGAACCTTGCCAAGAAGAAACTGGGCGAAGTTATTGTTCCTGTTTCAGCTCATCATTCCTTTGACAAAGCCTCCGACCTACTGAATCTGAAGCTGATCAAAGTAAAATTAAACAACCGCTTCCAGATGGACGTGAAAGCCACCAAAAAGGCAATCACCTCGAAAACTGTGGCAATTGTTGGAGTTGCAGGTAGCACAGGCTTAGGAGTGGTTGATCCAATAGGTGAACTTTCAGATCTTGCTTCGACAAATAATCTGTATTTGCATGTGGATGCTGCCTTCGGAGGCTTTGTTCTTCCATTCTTCAAGGAGTTAGGCTACAAGGCTTTGGATTTCGATTTCAGTCTGCCCAGCGTCTGTTCAATCACTGTTGACCCTCATAAGATGGGTTCATCTCCTATTCCTGCAGGAGGAATACTGTTCAGGGACAAGTCCATGAGTGAATCTATCAGCATGAAAGTTTCGTATCTTTCTGGAGAAACTAAAGAATCTACCTTGTTGGGAACTCGATCAGGCGCTTCTGCAGTGGCTGTTTGGGCGTTGATGATGCACCTTGGAACGGCAGGATATTCTGCTACAGTTAAAAGCTGTTTAGACCTGACTAGGAAGCTTGTTAAGGGGATTAAACTGATTGATGGCTTAGACGTTGTGACTGAACCCATAATGAATATTGTTGGAATCAAATCGGACACAACAGACGTTCATCTAATCTCTAATGAATTGAAGAAACATGGCTGGGCAGTCTCACTTTTTCCTGAATATCTTCGAGTTATAGTTATGCCCCACACAAAAACCTCCCACATTAAACATTTTTTGGACAACCTGCAGACAATACTTGAGAACTTGACTTGAAAAGTAAACACTGCTTCTGTATAGTCATTCTCTGAAGAGTTTACACTTCTCTGTGTTTTGGCTCATGCACCTTGAGAAGCGTCAGAACAAAACATGGAACGAACAGGGCTGCTGCTAGGAGAAAGGGAAGCTCAGGAGACAAATATTCATACATGAAACCGCCCGAGAACTGACCAAATGAACTCAGAATGTTGAAGAAGAAGTTTGTGCTGCCAATTATTTTTCCACGTTTCTCGCGGGCTACAAAATCTACCATTAATGCTTGGTATGCTGTGTTTGCCAGAATCAACGCGACTCCCAGAAAGAGAAAGCTGATTAAGATGATTATTATGTTTCCGTAGACGAAGCCAATCAGTCCTGGGATGAAAAGAAACCAAGCCGCAGTTAAGGGCTTTTTTCGTCCGAACCTGTCAACAATTTTGCCGCAGGGCAAAGCCGAAATCATGTTCACAGCCGAAAACCATGTCATCACGGCTGCCCACTCTAAATCCTGTATGTTGAGTACGTCGCTTGCGTAGAAAATCAGGTTGAGGGAACACATGAACCATGCGAAATGGTAGATTGCGAAACTTGCAAAAAGAAATAACATTGGAGGAGACTCTGTCTTTAGTGCCCTTATGCTTTCAGTAATTGACTTGGGAAAGTTTTTGATTGCATCAATTAGAGGATTTCCTTCAGCAGCTTTTTCTAGAGTTTCTTTGAATCTGGTTCTCAAAATGGCAACTACAAGAAATGCTGCGGTAACGATTAGGTAAGCTATTCGCATCCCTGAGAGTAGCCCAAACTGAACTGCTAAGACGCCTGCAATAATTGGTGAAGGAACTGAAATGTAATGAAGCAGGTTGGTGATGGAATAACCTAAGCCCCTTTTCTCTGGAGGCGTCGAATCAGCCACAAGGGCTTGAAGTGCTGGCTGGTACACAAGAAACAGGTTTTGTAGTATTGACGCTATTAAGAAAAACTGCCAATTTGGTGCAACGGCAAACAGGAAGTAGGTTATCGAGACTGCGAAGGTCATGGTGACTGTTAGCTGTCTTCTGCCATGTTTGTCTGCAAGATATCCGCCGGGGATTTGGACTAATGCCAGAACTGCGTAGGAGGCAGAACCAATCACTCCAATAATGTAAGGGGTTCCCCCTAATTCCGCAATGAACTTAGGATAATATGTGTAGGGTATTGCAGCTGTAACGAGGATTATAGCTAATGTGACCGTGTTAATTAGAATGTTGCCTTTTATGAAGGCGAACTCGTTTTTGAGTTTAGCCAGAACTGCCAACCAAACTTCACTTTAACAAACATTGCTGAAATGCCACTTAAACCGTTTGTAATCAAGTTGAATATACTCGGGTTTTTAGTGTCACTCCTACAGTGTTGATAGATTTCTGAACGAAATAGGTTAACTCATCAATTTTTCTTGTCTACTATTGTCAGGACAAATGTGACTGCTCCAGTAGACGCTTTGGTTAATGTTTCAAAAAATGCTTTAATTGAACTTTCTGGGCTAATTGACAAACCAATGCGTGTAATTGGCTCATTTTGTCGCTAATCACTTGAAAAATGATTGATTTACGGTTTCGCCGTCAAATGTTGCCTTTTCTGTGGTCAAATTTTTGTTAGGTTCAGCGAAAAAAATGTACATGTTTTGCAGTTTTTGTGTCAATATCAGTTCTTTTTGTGGCAGAAGTTATTTGGATTAATGCCCCTGTTTCGCAGCAAAAAATAATATCATGTTGCCGAACATAATATACTCGTATATCTTAGCGACTTAACAAACCTTTTAGCCTAAATCACCTTAACTACGTCTCTACTCGCGTAAGGGAGGAACATGATTTTTGGTCATCAAAAAGCTTGAAACCCGCGTTCCTTTACGCCCTAGTAGGTTACGCTAGAGGTTAAACAAATGAGAAGATCAAAAATGGAAATGTACATCGACATCCTCAAGGTCTTAGCTCAACATGGACCCTTGAAGCTTACACACGTAATGTACAAGGCTAACGTAAACTGCAGTGTTCTAAAGGAGAACTTAGATTTTCTGATTGCACAGAATCTTATCGAAGAAAAGGTTACAGTGAAAAGGAGAAACAAAACAAAAATTAGCTATGCAATCACAGACAAAGGAAGAACAGTAATCCGATACTTCAACGAAGTCAACGTAGCTCTGCACATAACTGACGAAAAACCCATCCCAGCCTTGATATACTAATAAACATCAATTAGGTCCAGATGAGGCTATTATTCTTCCTTATCTGCCACCTTTTTTCCTTTTTTTAGGCGAGGACTGAAATAGGCAACAACAGCGATTATCGTTAAAGCAATTCCTATTGGCATTATCACGTCTGACTTTAACATGTTGTTCAGCAGTAATAGGACAACTGCAACCCAAACAAGAATGGCTGCAACTGTTTTGATGTGCATTTTCGCATCTCCGTTCATTTTTAGATACTTGTATTTATGCTATATTCTTTCCGAATTCAGGAAATCATTACCCTTTTAATGGTTCCTAAATATATTATGTACTTCCAAATAGATTCAATAGTGTATGTGGAGCGATAAGCGAAAACTTATTCTACGTGAAAAGAACATTTGGCAAAAGAGATTATTGAATTAGTTGATGATAATATGACTGCTGAGAGCCTTGAGAAAGCTGTGATTAGGGGTCTTCGAGGCGTTCCTGCGGCTACAACCCGCACTAGTTTCGTAGAACCTTTTGGCGCTCTCTACTATTCAGGTTACAATATTGACGATCTTGTTGACAGGGCATCCTATGAAGAAGTAATCTATCTTTTGTTAAACAACAAGTTGCCTACCCAAACCGAACTAGACAAACTCAAATCCGACCTTTTCTATGCTATGAAGCTGCCTAAACCTGTTGTTCAACGGATAAGAGAAGCTTCACCTAACTGTCATCCAATGGAAGTCTTGCGCACCGAAATTTCTCATCTTGGAGAATTTGACCCTGAACCAGACGACATGTCTGATGTCGCAAACAAACGAAGAGCTACTCGAATAATAGCTAAGCTTCCGACACTCATCTCTTATCTGTACAGGACACGCTTGAACGAAGATGCAGTTATTCCTCTCCAAGAAAATAGTTACCCTGAAAACTTCCTATACATGTTCCGTGGCAAAGTTGCAGACCCAGAAGAAAAGGCTGCTATTGAACGATACATGATACTTCATGCAGACCATGGGCTTAATGCTTCTACTTTTGCTGCTCGTGTAACAGCTGGAACTGGCTCAGACCTATACTCTGCGATAACCTCTGCTATTGGAACCCTTAAGGGGCCATTCCATGGAGGAGCCAGTGAAAGAGTCATGAAAATGTGCTATGAAATAAGCAGCATTGACGAAGTGGAAACTTACATACAGAGCATGCTGGATGACAAAAAGAAAATCATGGGTTTCGGTCACAGAGTCTACAGAACTGAAGACCCTAGGTCAAAGCATCTTAGGCGAATGGCTGAGAGAATGTGCCAGCAGAGAGATTCGTTATCTATCTACAACAAGTGTCATAAGATTGAGACTACTGTTTACCAAAAGAAAGGGATTTTTCCTAACGTGGACTTTTATGCAGCAATAGTCATGCATGTCCTAGGTATTCCTAACGACTTCTTCACTTCCTTCTTTGCTTCAAGCAGAGTAACAGGATGGGTTGCTCATGTCCTTGAACAATATGCTGATGCTGTCCTTATTCGTCCAACATCAACGTATATCGGTGAGTATGGGAGAGAGTTTATTCCCATCAAAGAACGAAGTTAAAATCCCACGTTTTTTATAATCCAACAATCAGTTCCTTTACTTTCTCTAGGTTGCCGATATCGCTGCGTCTATGATCTACAGGTGTCTCCATAATAAGAGGCAATTCACCTAGTCTGCTTGCTAATATATTTCTGAATCCTTCCTCTCCAATTTTTCCCAAGCCGATGTGCTCATGACGGTCTATGTGGGAGTTGAAATCTCCCTTCGAGTCGTTAAGGTGAATAAGTCTAAGGTTCTCAAAGCCAATCACTTCATCAATCGCCTTAACAGTTTTTTTTACAGTCTTTTCAGTTCTGAGGTCGTAGCCTACAGCGAAGGCATGGCTGGTGTCAAAGCATACTCCCGCTCTTTCAGGATGAGACAGTCCCTCGATTATGTGCTGAATATCTTCAAGGGTGCTTCCCATGCTGTTTTTTGTTCCTGCTGTGTTCTCAAGCAACAGCATAACGTTTCCGTTAGAGACTTTGAGTGCTTGGTTGATACCATTGACTAATCTGGTAAACCCATTTTCTTTGCCTGCTCCAAGGTGACTGCCCAGATGAGTTACCAAGTAGGGAATCTCCAGTTGCCTGCATCTTTCTAGCTCCGAAGCCAAAGTTCTCACAGACTTTTCGTAGATTTCATCTCTGGGAGACGCCAAATTCGGAAGATAAGGCATGTGAGCAAAAACCGGTTCTATGTTATGCAGTTTCTTTTTGTCGGCAAAGGCTTTAGCAGCTTGTGGCGCAAGCTCTGCTGAATACCATTGACGGGGGCTTCTAGTGAAGACCTGGAAGGTAGTGCAACCTAACTCAACGGCTCTGTCCACTGCCATGTCAATAGAACCATGAATCGAGACGTGAAAACCGATTTTCAATCAGATTAACCCGCAACAACTACATAAATGGCATTAAGTAAAAACATTATCATCAAAACTCAACCAAACTAAGCTGATAGTAAAGGGCAACCATTCAGTCTCGTTGTTCACCTTGTTTGAAGCCCTTGAAGACTCTCTTTCTGAATGCGACAACAAACAATGTTGCAATCAAGAATAGGGGTAGGATTATCCATGATGGGAACTCTGGAATCTCGTTATCTGTGTTGTTAACTGGTGGAGTTATATTTCCGTCGTTGGGCCAACCGCGGCTTTCCCAGAAGCCTTTGTATGTGTCGTCGCCTGACAGTTCAATGCTGGTTATCCATTTTATCCACTTGTAGCCCCATTTGCTTTCTGCCACTAGCTCAAAGGGATAACCCCTTTCGGGGGGAAGTGTCACGTTATTCATTTTGTATGCTATAATTATGTTGTTGTCAAGTATATAGTTTAAGGGCAGTGATGTTGAGTAGCCGTCGTAGGCATAAAAGATTACTGTGTTTGCGGTGGGATCAATTCCTGCTTGTTCAATCAAATCCTTCACTCTTACTCCTTCCCAGAGTATGGTTGCGCTCCAGCCTTCTACACAATGAATTGTAACGACTTTCTTGTAGTTTTGCTGGTTGCTGATTACATCATCGTATGTGTATGTTAGGTTGTTGTTAACAAGTCCAGTGATGTTCAGTCTGTAAGTTTCTAAGTCGATGTATTGTGGTCCTTTTATAGAGTTCTCTCTGAAGACGTCAATTGATGAAAGATCTTCTCCCTCATATTCTGTTATTTCTACTTCTCCGAGGTCAGTTGGTTCGGTATCTGTTGCATATAACGTTCCTATTTGCGTGTTAACTACACTGGATAGAATTATTCCAAAAAACAATAAAGCTAAAATTAGTTGATGTTTCACATACATTCCCCAATAATATGACATACGTCATATCTTATAAACCTATCAGAAAGCTGCCAGCAAACAAGTACCACAAAATCAAAAGCTTTTTCTGTAATA
This sequence comes from Candidatus Bathyarchaeum sp., assembly GCA_016930555.1. Classification (GTDB taxonomy): domain Archaea; phylum Thermoproteota; class Bathyarchaeia; order Bathyarchaeales; family Bathyarchaeaceae; genus Bathyarchaeum. The sequence goes on along the minus strand of JAFGGM010000016.1, from coordinate 3,818 downwards.
GTTTATATTTTAAACTCAAACCGAATGGTGAATCTAATGACAAAAACAATAGAAGAGCAGATTAAAGAAGCTCTTGAGCAAGTAAGGCCACAACTGCAGGCAGACGGCGGAGACATAGAATACGTTGGATTCGACAAAGGCATCGTGAAAGTGAAACTTAAAGGTGCATGCAGTGGCTGCCCAATGTCAACCATGACTCTACAATGGGGAGTAGAAAACTTTCTCAAGAAACGGATACCTGAAGTAGCCAAAGTTGAGGCAGTCCAGTAGCCCGCTGCCATCTAAAAAGCTTCTTAATTAACTTTTTTTATTTTATTAATTATCTAAGCCGATAGAATTCTGTTCATCTTCTCCGCAAGTAACTAATCTGTCCAAGAACAACACTATCTTGTGTGGTATTGACGCTATGAAAGTCAAAATCAATAGCACAGTATTGGAGCTTGTTCTAGGCGACATAACAGAACAACCTACAGACGCTATAGTTAACGCTGCAAATACTTCATTGCAGATGGGAAGCGGAGTTGCAGGAGCCCTTAGAAGAAAGGGCGGACCAAAAATTCAAGAAGAATGCAACAGAATAGGTGGCACCCATGTGGGCGGAGCAGTGATAACAAGAGGCGGAAACTTGGCTGCCAAATATGTGATTCATGCTGTGGGTCCAATGCATGGAGATGAACATGAAGACTCAAAACTGAAGGATGCAACCCTGAACTCCCTGAAACTTGCTGACCAAGAAGGTTTAAAGAGCATAGCCTTTCCTGCCATCAGCACAGGTATCTACGGGTTTCCAAAAGACAAATGCGCAATAATAATGCTCTCAACAACAATAGCATATTTGGAAGGACCCACAAAGCTCGAGAATGTAAAATACTGCCTCTATGACAAGAGAACCCTACAAATTTTTGAGGGCACTCTTTTTTCTCTAACACAGAACCGCTTAACCCCATAAAATGAATGCCGTTTGTTTGTTCAGTTCTTAAGGTTGAGGGTGGCTTTTACCTCATCGCTTCTGTATTGGAGCCTGAATCCTCGTTTCTTCAAAAGTCTGATGGCTTTATTATTGTTCGGTAAGGTTAAGGCGTAAACTGTTTCCAATCCTTTGTATTTGCAGATTTCAAGCATGTGATCAATCATCTGTGATCCTAAACCTAATCCCTGCCAAGGATCAGCCACTATGAATGCCATCTCTCCCTCTTTTCTTTCAGATTCAATTTCTAGCCGCACAACACCCAAGATTTTCCGTTGTCCCTCTTCTTCCAGTTCTGCAACAATACCTATCTCCTTGGTGTAGTCGATGTCACAATATCGTGCTCGCATCTTGTGGGGCGTATCTTTTATCATGTAGAAGAACCTGTAGCGCACTGACTCTTCTGAAAAATTCTGGAACATCTCAAGCCACAGAAGCTCATCTTCAGGCTTTATGAGTCTCAAAAGAACACTTCTGCCATCCCGTAGTTTGACCATCTTTTCATATTTTTTCGGGTCAAAATTTTTTTCATTCAATGTCACAATCACATCTCCATTTTCTTGGCTGGCTGCTTCGGTAACAAATACTGCAGAAACCAAATAATTAATCTTCATGTCACGCACTAGATTTTTAGCAAACAGAAATTTGAGGACTAAAATGGAAAAGAAACACATTAAAGGCTCAGAAACAGATGAAAAACTTAAATACGTCCTGAAATAAAAAAGACGCTGCGAAGGGGTTTGATATGAGGAATCCGGAATTATCTATCGCTCCAATGCACAGAATATGCAAAAAGGCAGGAGCGGGCAGAGTAAGCGAGGCAGCTGCGAAAGCGCTTGCAAAGGAACTGGACGATATCGGCATCAAAATTGCTAAAGAAGCTATTGACTATGCAATGCATGCTGGAAGAAAAACCGTTAAGGCAGAAGATATAGAGATAGCCGCAAGAAAAGTATTAAACAAGTAACCTACTATTTTTCTTTTTCACAAAGCAAGCGTGAGAGTAGCTCCTTTTTGTTTAATGAAAACTTCCTTGTCCTAATCACACGTATATATGTTCTTTTGTATCTTGAAAATTCAATTTTTTACCTGAAATTTTGGCTATGTTATTTCAGAATACTGGGTTTCGGTTTCGCTCATGAAGTTTCAGCTTACAGCAGAGAAATCTTTATAAACATAGCTATTTTTTAGTGTTCCGAAACAAATTAAGGAGAAATGTTGTTTGTCTTCTGGATTAGCTGGAACCCCAGTTTTAATATTACGTGAAGGAGCATCAAGATCAAGAGGGCAGGAAGCCCAGCATGCCAACATCATGGCTGCACAGATTGTTGCTGAATCAGTTAAAAGCGCTCTTGGACCAAGAGGAATGGATAAGATGCTGGTAGATAGTTTCGGAGATGTAACTATAACCAGCGACGGACGCACAGTTTTGGACGAAATGGACATTCAGCACCCTGCTGCAAAGATGATGGTGGAGGTTGCCAAAACTCAGGACGATGAGGTTGGAGACGGCACCACAACTTCTGTAATTATTGCAGGAGAGCTGCTTGCAAAAGCTGAAACCCTTATCGAAAAGAATGTTCACCCAACAGTTATTATTGATGGATACAGGAAAGCTGCTGTGAAAGCTCTTGAAACTTTAGAAAAAATTGCTATAAAAATCAGTCCCACTGACAAAAAAATGATCAAAAAAGTTGCAATGACTTCAATGGCTAGCAAACTTGTATCAGGAAGCAGGGACTACCTTGGAGAAATTGCCACTGACGCAGTTTTGCAGGTTGCCGTGAAGACTGAAAATGGTTACAAGGCAGACATTGACAACGTTAAAGTGGAGAAGAAACCTGGCGAGTCTCTAAACAACACTAAACTCATTAACGGAATAGTTCTTGACAAGGAAGCTGTTCACTCTGGAATGCCCAAGAGGGTAGAGAACGCTAAGATTGCTTTGATTGACACTGCCCTTGAGATAGAGAAAACTGAGTTTGATGCAAAAATTAACATCGAAAGTCCAGAGCAAATGGACGCCTTCCTCAAACAGGAAGAAAACATGATAAAAGATATGGTGGACAAACTTGTCACCAAAGGCGCTACTGTTATACTCTGCCAGAAAGGTATCGATGACTTGGCTCAGCATTTCCTTGCCAGACTAGGTATATTGGCGGTTCGCCGAGTTAAGAAATCTGACATGGAGGCACTCTCTAAAGCAACAGGAGCAAAAGTTGTCACAAATCTGACTGACCTCAATAAGAAAGACCTTGGCTTCGCTCAGCTTGTGGAAGAACGGAAAATCGGCGATGACAAGATGACCTTCATAGAAGGATGCAAGAATCCGTTGGCTGTCACAATCCTCATACGTGGAGGTACTGAAAGAATAGTTGACGAAGCTGAACGTTCACTGCATGATTCCCTCTGCGTCGTAGCTGATGTTATTGAGGAGCCTAAAATATTGGCTGGAGGTGGTGCACCTGAAATGCAAGTCTCCAAAGTACTCAAAGAGTATGCTGAGACCCTTCCTGGACGAGAACAACTTGCAGTTATGCAATTCGCTGAAGCTCTTGAAGTAATCCCCACGACTTTAGCTGAGAACGCTGGACTCGACCCTATTGACGTTCTGTCTGAGCTAAGGGCAAAACATGAGCAAGGAATAACATGGGCAGGAGTTGACATTGACATAGGCGGCGTTGGCGACATGGAAAAAACTGGCGTATTCGAGCCAATATCTGTCAAGAAGCAGATAATCAAATCCTGTTCAGAAGCCGCATCACTAATATTAAAAATTGATGATGTCATAGCTTCAGGAAAGACGAAAGCTCCAGCTGGTCCTCCAGGCGGTGGCATGGGTGGCATGGGT
>JAFGGM010000015.1 GCA_016930555.1 Candidatus Bathyarchaeum sp. | reverse complement strand
CTCTAAGCTCAGTTTTTCGATTCTGTTTTCCCAGAAAATCTCCTGGGCTGCCTTGCAGACAGGTGTTCCTTCGTAGTCCGTGATATGGTAGCATTAGGCATGCTGTTTTTTCTCCGTTGCTTGCCTCATAAAAGTTCTTGCGTACAAATTTGAAACCGTTAACTTTGATGCCCAGCTCATCCATCATCTTCCGCTTCAAGGCTTCCTCTAGACTTTCGTCGGGTTCAACTTGACCTGTAGGCAAACAGACAATTCCTGGGTCAATTGTTTCGTCCCATCTACGGCGCTCAACCAAAAACTTTTCCCACTTGTTAACTATTCCCACAACAACGCCAACAGCATCCAAAGCACATTCTACTCAAGGTCAGTTAGAGGATTAAATACGCAGGACATAAAAATTAACTTTAGACCCAAACCTGAACATCCTGCTTTAATTCAGGACTTATAAAAAGGGGAGAGGGGGTTCAGTGTTTTAAATTTTTCCGGTAAATTATGGCTACAGTAACTGTGATTGCAACGAACAATAACAACATGACTGGTGCTGTAAGCTCAGGGATATACACAGTTCCATAGCTTGATTCTACTAGCTCCCATATGACAGTGTATTCATACGAGGCTGTAAATATTGCAGGTACGTCTCCATGGTTATAATAGTAAAGACGCATTCCAGTTTCTTTGTCCCAGTAGAATGTGTATTCATAAGGAGTGCCCCCGATATTAATAGGATAGTCAAGTACATTCGTTTCTCTTATTCCATCATCGTTCTCAAAAAGGATTGTTTCATTTATATACCGAGGTGGATAATCAAAAAAATCAAAGAAATTCCATTCATCACTCACCATGTCACCTCCTGTCATGTTTGCACCGATCATAAATATTTGCGTGTTCGCAGTGGACACGTTTTCAGTATAAGGCGCTTCTGTTACACTCCCGTTTTTCCAGTCATATGTAACGGTGAAGGTTACGTTGGCACCACCATCCCCTGGGGTTATGTCCGTAACAGTGTATAGTATATAATTTGTCTCATTATCGGCCAAGCTTAAAGGACCTATAAAACCCTCTGGAAGAAATGGATCTGTGCTTTCCCATTGAGTTACTTTAGCTTCGTATTTGAACCAGTCGCCTACTTGGACACCTACATCGAGGGGCTGAGCCAGAGCTGGAAAAGTTATTGCTAACAATAACACTGAAAAACCAGTTAAGATAGCTAATTTCTTCAATTGAATTCCCCCCAGAATTCTCAATGCACTATTATTGTCAGCTATACTTTTTATTTATAATTTGCCATAGAAGAAATGATATCATCTAAAAATCAATTTAAAAATTACAATAAGCTTCAACTCTCAAAATTAACCCACAAATCCAATTGTACATCAAAATTGAACAAAAAACATCGTGTTTAGGTGCTACCAATCCTTAAATAGCATGGGCATTAAAATTGTTTCAGAATGACTAAATCTCTTTTTCTGACAAAAATCCAAAAGGAACTGCAAAGAAGGAAATCAATTGTAGCTGTTGCTGGCACGATTTTTTTGGTCACCCGACTGTTTTTCTGTTTCTTTGTGTCCGTGAGTGCCCAATCTGAAGTCGTCTTCACTTCAGAAGACATTTTTGAGATTCCGTCGAAAAACAGTTCTATCCGTTTTGCATCTAACGGCACCTACGAGGTAGCTAGATTAGAGTATAGCGTTTGGTCTTTTCAAAATTTGTACATGTTCGACTCTAGAGCAACAGAAAAACTCAACCTGACAATATCAGCTACAGACTGCGATTTGACAATTGATCCATACGTAAGTACCCCATACACGTATGGAGTGGCGCTTCTCAAATGGATAATATTACGTTACTCCATTTCAGGACAGGGAACCCAAGTCATCAATTTAGGATTTGACCCAAACAAAGGCCAATTAGATATCATTTTAGATGACCAATTCGCAGCAAGAAACCAGGGATGGACCAAAACTGATGATGGAACCATTATAATAACTGGTACATATTCAAGAGTAACCCTCTGGTATATTGAGTACCCTGAAAAACCTCAAGATTCTAGTTTCTTGGATGAACACTACCTAGTAATTGGTTCAGCAGGCTTTCTTGCGATTATCGTACTTTTATCGGTAGCTCTTAAGCATAGAAAAAAAGGCACAGGGGATCAATGAAATGGTATGGGAAAATAACGCCAGCCTAGTTCTGTTGGGATATGGAGTAATACTTGGCGTAGCCGTTTTTCTTGTTCTGAGAATTTCCAAAAACAATAAAATCAGCAACCTTAGACTCGTAATTCAGATGGCTGCAGTTACTGCAATCTTTTTTGGGCTTCTGATTGGACCATTTAATACTCCACGTTATCGTCCATTGGGTATTGCACCAAGAGAACGATTGGTTGGAACTGAGTTGTTGGGAACTCAGTTGCCTGATGGTATACCTGTGCCTGTTTTGGCATGCTATATTCCTCATGGAAGAACCGTTACTTGTCCTATTTGGGAAATTCAAGCATACATTTTCCCGTTTTGGGACACGGGAGTAGGCTACGATGTTTTCTATTCCACATCGGGTCTAGAAAAGCTGGCGATAGTGTTCGCATTATTCATTGGAATGTCGATCCTTTTTGGGAGAGCGTTTTGTGGTTGGCTTTGTCCCTTTGGATTATATCAAGACTTAATCACGAAGCTGCGAAATGTGTTTAAAATACCTCATCGTGACTTTTCTGAAAGAACAAATCGGGTATTGCTACAGGCGAGATTTGTAATAATTGCAGTTATTCTGGTTCTAAGTTTCATCTTTGGCTCCTACGCGATTCTGGGAACTGAATTGGTTCCAGGAACTATTCCAGGTGGACCTTTCGGAACTGAGGCGGGAATTGTGGGTTTCATTAATCAGCCATATTGTTTGGTTTGTCCAATGAGACCCCTTTCTATTTTGATTCAGATAGCTTCAGGTTACTTGAATTACTCATATGTTTCTCAGATTGCTTATGGACCACTTTACATTGGAGGTCATTACCTTACTTCAATTAATGTGCCAATTTTTGTTATAGTTACGGTTTGGGCTTTCAGCTATAGACGTTTTTGGTGCAGACTCTGTGTTCTAGGAGGATTAATTGACATTTTCAGCACCCACAGACCCTTCAACAAAATGGCCTTAACTCGGTTGATAAAAAATGAAATAAAATGCACAAAATGTGGAATCTGCAAAAGGGTGTGCCCGGCTCAAGTAACGGAAGTTTATGAAAAGAGAGGTGGTGATGTCACAACATCGGGTTGTACATTCTGCTTCAGGTGTGTCGAAATGTGTCCAGAAAAAGATGCTTTGAAGGTTCAGATAGCCAACAAAACCATTTGTAAATCAAGAAACTGGCTAAAAACATCATAAACTGAAGTGTGTCCACTCCAATTATGAAGAGGTATGGAGTTAAGTCACAAAGACCACATCTGCATCACGTTATATAATATTCAAGATTAAATTTTTTGAATAATAGAAAACAGGTTTTGGTCTGCGCAGTATACTTATAAGTTGCCAAAAGAACATATTTTTTTACTACATTAGTTAACCTTTCGTCGACTTTCATTACGTAAGACTGCATTGTACGTCCCGTGGAGTTGATTAATGTAAATATTTCAGCAGATTAGGAATGCATACAAGTGAATACTGTCAATGAGGAGAGGTATAGAGTGTCAAGATTAGTTGCTAATGGATCTATTGCTCTGGTTTTTGCAGGGATGGGTTATGTTGTTCTATGGGCGTCCAATAGTGTCAGCGCTCAAATCGTGTTATTGTTAGAGCTAGGGTTTCTGTTTGTAGCTGGAATGTTTCTAGTTAGGACTTTGTTTCATGCATTAATGATTGTTGACAAAGTAACTGGATCGTTTGTGAGACGTTTAGGGATAAAAGAGGGATTGTCTAAGCAGCGCATCTACAAGGACATGACCTACATAATTGCTATCCTTTTGGTTGCTGCAGCACTTTTTCCTCTATTCCAAAATGTATCAAACGTTGGACCCTTGTTGCAGGAAATCGTTTCATATACGGTCTTGGGACTGATTGCCGTGTTCGTTTATGACATTGGACGAACTTTCTACAGAATTACAGAAAAGAAGGCAAATTCGGTTGCAGACCGAATTTCAACTTCAAACAACAGTGAGGAAGAATAGATGAAAAATATTATTTGCAATATTGAAGAGCTTAAAGACTTCGTTGAGCTTTCGCAAAAAGAGGAGAAAAAACTGAAACAAATCACGCAGAAGCATCCGATGCGTGTTACGGAATATTACATGTCGCTGATAGACTGGAAAGACCCGGATGACCCCATAAGGAAGATGGCTATCCCATCAGTGGATGAATTTAACCTTCAAGGCTCCTACGACACAAGCGGGGAAGCAGAGAACACAAAAATGTCTGGTCTCCAGTACAAATACCAAGAGACAGCTTTGATTTTAGCCACAAATAAGTGTGCAATGTACTGTAGGCATTGCTTCAGAAAGAGGTTGGTTGGCTTGAAAACCAAAGAAATTATTAATCGCTTTGAAGATGCGGCGGATTACATACGCCAACATGAACACATCAATAATGTTTTAGTGACTGGTGGCGACCCCCTTGTGCTTGAAAATGAAGTTATCGAAAAGATTCTTTCGATTCTATCTGACCTTCGGCAGCTAAAGTTCATACGCTTTGGTAGTAGAGCACCAGTAACGTTTCCGTCACGTTTTGAGGATAGGGAAATGCTGCAGATCCTCTCAAAGTATTCGCGTCCAGATAGACGAATATATGTTGTTACCCAGTTCAATCATCCAAACGAAATAACCAAGCAATCCATCAAAGCTGTAGATAATCTAATAAAGTCAGGCATTATCGTGAACAATCAAACTGTTTTGCTAAAGGGTGTAAACGACGACCCCATGACACTAGCGCATCTCATGAACGAGCTGGTGAGTATTGGCGTAAATCCTTACTACGTTTTCCAGTGTAGACCTGTCAAGAGAGTTAAAAAGCACTTCCAAGTGCCACTCTACAGAGGGATAAAGATTGTGGAGGAAGCAAAGAAGTACTGTAACGGTCACAGTAAGCGGTTCAGGTACATCATGTCACATAGTACAGGAAAGATAGAAATACTGGGTATTTTGGATGATGAAATATACTTCAAGTATCATCAAGCAAAAAACAGAAAGAAATTGGGTAAAATATTCACGAGAGCAGTTGACGAAAATGCTGGATGGTTAGACGACTTACAATCGGTTTCAGTGCAAGTGTTGGATGCTTCGCCCTATCTGTTGTAGTATTTGTCTTCTGTAACAGGATAGATTTCGAGAGCCTTTACGGGACCGTCAATTACGTGGGCGGTGTGCCGTGTTTTGGCAGGAACAAACAGGCAATCAGTCTTTTTCATAACCATTGTTTTGCCTTCAAACAGGAACTCCATTGTTCCCTCTAGAACAACGACTAGATGTTCTACAGGATGGTCATGGAAAGGAATCTTCACGTTTTGGTTTTTTAGTTCAAAGTAGTTGAGGGTCAGCTCTTTTCCGTTGATAAGCCTCACAAGAACATCTTTGTATAGCTCCTTTGGATATAACGAATCTAATTGGAAAGACAATATACAACTTCACCATCCATAAGGTCTATAAGTTTAAGGAAGTTAAGTTTATGTAGTTTGCTTCCCTGCGTACAGAAGTTTTGCTGTTTTGTTGTCGCGTTTCTGTTCGTTTGGGGTGGATTAAGAAAAGTTTATCTTGAGAACTGCTTTCCCATACACAACGTGTCTAATGAGAAATGTGGACTTGAATGATTTACGACAGCTGTAATCGCCCTGTTCTTAACTTGAGAATTTCTGTTACGCAACAGTGTGACAAACATTGTCCCTACTGCCACAGGGAAGGCGAAACCAACCCCTCAACGAGCATGACTGTAGAGGAAATTGTTCGTACAGTCAGAATAGCCATCAGCCTTGGAATCAACCGAGTCAAATTGACTGGAGGAGAACCCCTTCTTCGCAAAGAAATCTTGAAGATTGTACGAGGCATCAGGGAACTTGAGGGCTTAACAGACCTGTCCATGACCACAAATGGAGCCTACATGAAAGGATTGGCTAAAGACCTGAAAAAAGCGGGACTAAGCCGAGTAAATATCAGTCTCCCCACCCTAGACCCTAATGTATACAACAACATAATGGGAGGCAACCTACAAGATGCCCTTGAAGGAGTCAAAGCCGCAGTAGAAACGGGAATGCAACCGGTGAAACTGAATATGCTTATCCTCAAAAACGTGAATGACGATGAACTAGACAACATGATCAAGTTTGCGGCACAGACGGGAGCGATTCTGCAATTGATTGAGTTGGAGCCAATTAATCTCAGCAACAAATACTATGAACGCCATCACCTTAGCTTGGATAAGATTGAACAGAAGCTAGAGACTTTGGCTTCGGAAACAAGGGTTAGAAAGTTCATGCAGAAGCGGCGCGTTTACGTTCTGCCTGAAGCAAAAGTTGAAGTTATCCGTCCAATAGAAAACACTGAATTTTGCGCCAACTGTACTCGCATCCGAGTGACAAGCGACGGTAAATTGAAGCCGTGCTTAATGAGAAAGGACAATCTAGTGGATTTGCTGATGCCAATGAGGAACGGAGCCGATGACGAGAGACTGAAGGAAATTTTCATTGAAGCAGTTAAAAGACGTGAACCATACTACAAGGCAACCCAGACAACCAAGATAGCATAAGAACGAATTTTTTCCGAAATCTTTAGAACCTATTATTCCATTAAGATTTGATACACATCCGAAAGTTGGGAAAACAGTTTGACGTATGAAGAATATCAACCGAGTTCAAGTAAGCGGTCTTATATCCTTATTGCAGTTCTTATCATCCTTATCGTTAATACGGGAGCATTCATTGTAGCTTTTTGGGGACTACAAAACCAATTGGAGGACATGGAAACAACTATTGCTGAGCAGAACAACGAAATACGGGACCTGCAGAACCAAATTGAAATTCTTGACTCCAATAACCAAACTGGTCTAATTTCATGGTCCACAATCTATAACCAGCTTAAAGACTCTGTGGTTTTGATACAAACAAATCTTGGTTTAGGCTCCGGCTTCGTGTATGACATGGAAGGTCATATCATAACTAACCATCACGTAATCGAGGGCGCAGAAACAATAGAGGTTACATTCTTGGATGGAAACATAACCTCAGCCACTGTAGTTGGTATGGACATCTACAGCGACTTAGCAGTCATAAAAGTCGATTCTAAAGTCACAAAATTACATCCTGTAGTTATTGGAGGGTCCTCAGATCTTGTCGTAGGTGAACCTGTAGCAGCCATGGGCAATCCCTTTGGTCTCAGCGACACCCTAACTGTAGGAATAGTCTCTGCTTTAGAAAGAGAAATGGAAGCAGCAGGAAACTATGTAATCATAGACGTAATCCAGATAGACGCAGCCATAAACCCTGGAAACTCTGGTGGTCCACTAGTCAACAGCAAAGGTCAAGTGGTGGGAGTAAACACAGCCATCCAATCCGAAACAGGCACATTTACAGGCATAGGCTTTGCTATTCCCTCTGACACCGTTAAAAGAGAAATTGACGAACTGATAGAAACAGGGTCCTACAAACATCCATGGCTAGGCGTTTCCGCATTGAATGTGAACATAGCTATCGCGGACGCCATTAGCTTGGACAAGCCTCAAGGAGTCCTTCTTGTTAATGTGACGGAAGGTAGCCCTGCACAACAGGCGGGATTAATAGGTGCAGACCAAGAAATTATGGTAGATGGACAAACGATTCCGATTGGCGGAGACGTGATTACTGGAATAGATGATGTAGCCATAATAAGAATGACTGATTTGGTGGTTTATATGGAACGAAACACCAGCCCCGGAGATGTTGTTGTTTTCGAAATTATCAGGGACGGTGAAGTAAGAAACATAGAAGTGACTCTGGGAGAGAGACCCCTACCATAAAGTGACTGATTGGAGCCAATGCTTCAGAAAAGTTTTTGTTGAGTGTTTTTTTCGCCGCTTTCTAGGCATTGAGGACACACACACTGGAAGGGAAGGTTTTTGGTTTCACAAAAATCGATATACTTGCATTTAGAGCAGGGAAAATCTTTGTTACACATCATGCAGTTTTGGAAGAAAATGGCTTCTTCGTTTAGGATGCTGGAGATTGTGTCTAATACTTCTTCAATATTGTCGAAGTGGCTTATGCTGAAGGTGCCCGTGGTTCGGTTGTATTCTAGTCCAAGCTTCATTAAGCGAATGAATTTATCTCTTTCAACTCGGGGAAGGACAAAGGCTTTCTTGTTTAGGACCACCATGCTTTCATCAACTAGAGTTTATTCATTGTAAGTAAGTAATCTATATCCTCAGGCTCCAGTTTAAGCCATGAAGTAATCGGGCTAGATTTTTGTTTCTTCAACATTATTTGGATAAACGGAACAATATCTGTTTTAGCCGTGTTACGCGAAACATAACATCTCGTGCCAATTTTTGCGCAGATGTTTTCTAATTTTGTTCTTTTGCCTTTTGTCCAGAACAGCTTCATTATCCTCATTGGCGGATGTATGAAATCAAAGGGTTTGAAGGTTTTTGGGGAGACTGTTGCTGCCTCGGCAAGATAATGGAAGAAATACCGTAGAAGAGACCAGTTCTCAGTTCCTACCCTGCCTCTGAAGACGTCTGCCTTGGAAAGGAAGTCGTATGCAGTGGCTAAATCATCCTTGTCAGGGTAACGAAGCGGAAGATTGTCACTAAAAGAGAGCAGAAAATCGTCGAAGTTAACGCTTGATCGGTTTAGGATTATCGCTGCGTCTGGGACAGATTCTGCTGAAAACATTCCTTTGAGGGTGTCATACAAGCCTATGTCCTTGTTTCTGGTGGTCAAGAATATGGTGTCTTGGAGAGTGAGCAGCTGTTTTCCTTCTGCTATGCTCTGTAAATCGTTTATTGCAGAGCGCATGTCACCCAAGCTATTCTGAGCAATTCTTTCAAGAGCTTCGAATTCTGGTTTGATGCCTTCTGCAGCACAGATTTTACGTAAAGTATGAATTATTAGGGGTATGCGCACCTGCTGAAACCGAATCAGCTTGCAGACCTTTTTTAGGGGTCTAAGCTTTTTTTGGTCAGTATCGTTGGCAGCCATAACAACGGGAATTAGAGATTCTTTGACTATGTTAATGATGGCTTTGATGCCTCCCCTGTCCTGTTGCCCAAAAACGCCATCAACCTCATCCAAGAAGAGTATGTTACCTTTGCTTTCTGAAGAGAATCTGTCTAAGGCAACAAAGGAAGTGGCTGGTTTTCCCACTTTGTTGATTGCCTTTTCTGTTCGTGTATCGCTTGCGTTCATTTCAATTATCGTGAAGTTGAATTCATTGGATGCAGCATTGACTAGAGCAGTTTTTCCTACGCCTGCAGGTCCATAAAGCAGCACTGCCTTTTTTCGTCGCCGATTATCTTTTAGCCAGTTTGTGAAGTTAGTTTTTGCTAGCTCGTTACCTACTACGTCTTGTATCTTTTTTGGGCGATACTTTTCAACCCATAAAAGATTCTGTGCCAATATTCTCCCCTTTTGTCATGTTCTAAATTTTGAGAATTGAGCCAGTAACGCACTTAATTGAATGTCACTGTTTGCCCCTTGAGTGAGACGATAATCGTATTCTCCGATGGTGTTGGTTAATTCAGCCTTTTGGGAATCCGTTAAATGTGGAACCTTTACCAGTTCCCGTTGCATCTGCCGAACTATTTCTGTGCCTGAAAATCCGTATTGTCCAATTAGGTCATACATCATTTTTCTTGCTTCTATGAAGTTTCCAGTTAGGGCTTTGTTAAGCATCATCTGAACCTGCCGTGGGCTAGCTTCCCCGAATACTTGAAGAACTGTTTGTTCGTCTATGACATCCTTTTGGTATGCTGCAGTGGTCTGCAAGGCGTTTATTGCATGCCTGAGGTCGCCCTCAGAGTACTCCACAATTCTTTTTGCTGCTTCATCTAACAGATGCAGATTTTCTTTGTCTGCAATCTTTTTAAGATGTTCTACCATGGCAGCTTTGTCTAGTTTTGAGAAACGAAATATGGCACAGCGGCTTTGAATAGGTTCAATAATTTTGTTGGAGTAGTTGCAGATTAGGATAAATCTGCTGGTTCTTGAGCTTGTTTCCATTATTCTGCGGAGGGCTGTTTGGGCAGGTCCAGTCATTTGGTCGCTTTCGTCCAAGATTATTAGGGAGAAAGGTGCTTCTCCGAAGCCTGTCCTGCCATAGCGGGAGAAGTCTTTGATTCTGTCTCTTACGGTGTTTATTCCGCGTTCATCGGATGCGTTTAGTTCTAGGGTAAAGGATTTCCATTTTTCTCCGAATAATTCTCGGGCAATGCATAAGGCAACGGTTGTTTTTCCAGTGCCGGGTATTCCTGCCAAAAGCAGATGTGGCATTGAATGTGGATTCTTTAGGAAAGCTTGTAGACTTGTTACAACATGGGTCAGATCCACTATATCGTCTAGAGTTTTTGGGCGATATTTTTCAACCCACATAGCTTCATTATTAATGGTCATCAGTAAATCTCCAGTAAGTGTGTGACAAAATACGTGAAGTTGTACTAATGTGTTTTTCTATGTGTACGAAGATTTGCCGCTTTTTTTGAAGAACATGTAATTTGTTTTGCGATCAGCATTTGTTTCTTGGTCGTGTAATGTATTAAATAAGAAAACTAATATGATTAGTTTGGATTAAAAAATGTAAAGCTGACGGTTCGACCATTTATGTGATAAACACCCATGACATCGTTAGAACCATTAACATCCCAAAAGAACAGAAAAAAGCCAGAAATAAGAGCCTTGAAGCCAGTATGAAGGGGTAATTTATTTGAGTGAACAAGAACAGAAGAAGAAACAACAGAAGAAAAAGAAACAGACAACTGCTCTGGAAACTGAACAAGTTAAAGGCGAACTTTCAGAGCTGATTGAAGTTCTGGAGGAGCTTGAGAAAGAAAAAAAGTATGTTGATGTTCAGATTTGTCCTCATTGCAAGAGTGGAAAGGTTCATAGAGTAAATTCGATGCAAGGAGATGCCTTGGGTCACATGGGGCTTACTCCACCAAAGCATGAATGCAAGAAATGTGGGTGGAGAGGAAGCTTGGTTGTTAAAGCTTCTAACAGACCTACAACTGTAAAGGATGTGACTATAATAGCAGAAGCAAACGAGGCTGAATATACGGAATAAGCGCAGAGCCATTTTTTCTATATTTTCTTTATTTATTCTGTTTTGAGTATCCGTATGTCCCTATTTTTTTGTTTAGGTTCCAGTATTCACCTACGTTATAGACGAAGGGGTCTGCTTTCTTGAAGTCAATGTGTCCCTTCGCGTCGAGAATATCCTCGTCGATATGGACTTGTACGATTTCTCCGAGGAACAGGTCGTGGGTACCCAACGAAATCACATCTTTCAGAGTGCATTCCATGTTCAGTGGACATTCGCGGATCAGGGGAGCTTTGACTTTGTCTGCAGGCTCTGGGGTCAGGTTGGTTTCAGAGAATTTATCAACATATTTTCCCGAGTTTACTCCGCAGTAGTCTGTTTCTTCTATGATTTTGGATGGAGGAATGTTCACGACAAATTCTTTGGCGTCTTTGATGAGGGTGTGGGAGTATCGGGATGGACGAATACCTAACCCTATGGTGGGTGGCTCTGAGCAAACGGTTCCTGCCCACGCCAAAGTGATTATGTTAGGTGTTCCCTTCGCGTCTACACATGTTGTTAGAACAACAGGGCATGGAAAAAGTGCAGTGTAAGGCTTTTTTCTGATTTTCATAACACAAGTTTTGATTCGCCTAAGTATTAACATTTCCCATAATGCAGAAACACCAACAAAGCAGTCTATCCAATTAGTTATGATTGTTTAAATCACAGTTGCCACGTAATTGGGTTCGATATCAATTGGCTTCATGGAAGTTGATGAAGGCTCGCAATAGAATCAAATATTTTTGTCACGTTAATTGCAGATATAGCAATTAAAGCGGAAAAAGTCAAGCGCTTATTGGCGATTTTTTGCTGTGCGTGATAGAATTAGAACTTTATATCTGTGACTGTAGTACTGTCTGTTGCACAGAATTCTGTCTGAGGAGAGTTAGGGATTGTCGGCTGACCCAGTGGCATCCATCAGAGATGCTGATTTCGATTTCGAAAACATGCCCGTTAAGGTAGTCGCAAATAGAAACAATCCCCAAATCGAACTCCCAGGTATAGAGGTTGGACCATTCATAGAGGGAAAAGAGTATGAAGTCAGGTTCTGGGTAGCCAAAGAACTGGAAAAGGCTGGAATCGCCCGACTCCGAATTGATGAACCAATAGACGTGACAGTGCTGAATAAAATTCACTGGAAAGAAGCGCGTGTTCAGACCTCTCAAAGGCTCGCAGCTCTACCAGAGAATTTCTATCCTAAATTGCGGCATTACTTAGAGGAGTTGAATGAGGAAGCCATAAAGAAGCCAGAAAAAAGAAGTGACTATGAAAAAGCAAAGAGACTCTTCAAAGACATAAACACAATAAGACTGAAAAAGATAGTTTCCCTTGCCTCGTCACCAGCTAAGACGAGAATTCTCACAGAGAACCTCACAGAAGAAGAACGGGCTCTATATGAATACCTTTTTGAAACCATCAGTAAATGGAGAAATGAAATTCTGAAAAAACAAGGAGAAGACAGAAAATGACCGAAGAAACGTTAACAGCAGACCCAGAAGAACTCTTTCTCGACTTTTTCAAATCTGACAAATACCGCGAACGTCTCTCAGTCATGGCAGTGTCTGGAAAAAAGTCGTTTACAGTAGATTTTGATGAATTGTTGGCAGCTGAACCTGCTCTTGCCCAGAAGCTTATGGATAAACCTGACGATTATTTGGAATATGCAAACCGAGCAGCAAAGGCTCAGTTGCAGATTGAGGAACCCGAATATGTTGACGAAATCGGAAGCATTACAGTCCGATTTCAAGGATTGCCTGAAGTTACAACTTTACGTATTTTAGGTTCTAAGCACATCGGCAAACTTGTTATGCTGGAAGGAATTGTTGTCCGCGCCAGCCCTGCCCGACCCATGGTTATGGAGGCTGCATTCAAATGCAAATGGTGTGGTGCAATGTCTTATGTTGTTCAATCTGGTCCCTTTCTGACAGCTCCTCCTGCTTGCAGCGCCCCTGAATGCAGAAGAAAAAGTTCTTTCGACTTTGTTCAGGAAGAATCCACCTTCATCGACACTCAAGACGTAC
Source organism: Candidatus Bathyarchaeum sp. (assembly GCA_016930555.1). Lineage (GTDB taxonomy): Archaea > Thermoproteota > Bathyarchaeia > Bathyarchaeales > Bathyarchaeaceae > Bathyarchaeum. The sequence continues at coordinate 8,887 of JAFGGM010000015.1, read as the reverse complement.
GCATCCAAGAACGCCCAGAGGACCTACCTCCGGGTCAGTTGCCTCGCTGGTTGGACATTAAACTTCTTGAAAGAGACCTTGTTGACATGGCAAGACCAGGAGACCACGTTGTTGTTGTTGGAGTTGCTCGTGCCGTTGCTCCAACAGTTCCAAAGGTTGGGCGTCTCCGTTCCTTTACGTTGCATCTTGACACCAATTTCATCGACGTAGAAAGCAAGGAGCCTGAGAAGGTTCTTATTACACCTGAAGAGGAAAAACAGATTCTTGAGTTATCAAAGGATCCAGAAATCCACAAAAAGATTTTGGGTTCTTTGGCGCCTTCTATTTATGGCAACGAGCACCTCAAAGAGGCAGTAATGTATCTTCTTTTTGGAGGAACCCCAAAACTGTTCCCTGACATTACAATTAGGGGAGATTTAAACGTACTAATTGTAGGTGACCCAGGAACAGCCAAGTCCCAGCTTCTCCAGTATGTTTCTAAGATTGCTCCGCGTGGATTGTACACTTCTGGACGTGGAACTACAGCTGCAGGTTTGACAGCTGCCGTGCTCAGAGATAAAGCAGGAGGAATGACTCTTGAAGCTGGAGCCTTGGTGCTTGCCGACAAGGGTATAGCCGCCATAGACGAGATGGACAAGATGCGAACAGAGGACAGGGTAGCAATCCACGAAGTCATGGAGCAGCACACAGTTTCAGTGGCTAAAGGAGGAATCGTGGCAACATTAAACGCTCGAACATCTATTCTAGCTGCGGCAAACCCGTCCCTTGGCAGATACGACCCATATAGAACAGTTGCAGAGAATATTTCCCTTCCAGTCACCATCCTCTCAAGGTTCGACCTCATCTTTGTTTTGAGGGACGTACCAGAGAAGGCTAAAGACGCCCAGATGACCGAGCACATTCTTAACCTCCATAGAACTGGCATAACCCCAATTGAGCCGCCCATAGAAGCGGACCTCTTCAGAAAATATGTAAGCTACTCCAAAAAACTCAAACCAGCACTAACACAGGAAGCTCTGGAAATCCTGAAAGGCTTCTATCTCCTTATGCGTTCAGCCAGCGAGACAGAAGGCACACCTGTAGCCATTACTGCTAGGCAGTTGGAGTCGCTGGTCAGGATTTCTGAGGCTAGGGCAAGGGCGGCTTTGCGGAATACTGTTCGGGCCGAGGACGCTGAGCGGGCAATCGAAATTATGAAGACGTCTCTGGAACAGGTTGGAATCGACATATCGTCTCACAAGTTTGATATAGACATCATAATGACGGGAAAACCCAAGAGTCTCCGGGATAAGCTGTCTGTTATTCTTGGCCTCATTTCAAGCATGGAAAAAGAAACAGGCATGGTGGACAAGGACAGGCTGATGGAGAGGCTTCAAGGTGAATATGACATACTGTCTGGAGAAGCAGAACGCCTGATTAGCCAGATGCTTAAGGAAGGAACACTCTTCGCACCCCGTGACGGATACCTCAAAAAGACTTAACCTAAAGGGCAAAAACATTGAAGATAGAAGAACTGCCACTACCCAAACCCGTAAAAGAGGTTCTAATCAGCCAAGGAATAGTTGAACTTTATCCTCCTCAGGAGGAGGCGGTGCATGCGGGTGCCTTGGATGGAACAAACCTTGTTTTGGCTAGTCCCACAGCCTCAGGTAAGACTTTGGTTGCGGAATTGTGTGCCCTCAAGCATGTGCTGGAGCAGGATGGAAAAGTGCTGTATCTTTCTCCGTTGCGGGCTTTAGCCACAGAAAAGTGTGAAGAATTCAAAAAATACACGGATATCAAGAAACGGAACGGTCGACGGGTCAGCGTAGGCATTAGCACAGGTGACTATGATGGAAGTGATCCATGGATGGGTAAATATGACATTATAGTTACTACTAACGAGAAGGCAGATTCGTTACTGAGGCACAGGGCAAAGTGGGTGAGCGATGTTTCTTTGGTGGTTGCCGATGAGGTGCATCTTCTGAATGAGCCTGAAAGGGGACCAACCCTTGAAGTTGTGTTGGCTCGTCTCATGCAGGTGAATCCTGATGTTCAGTTGCTGGTGCTGAGTGCTACAATAAAGAATGTAGATGAAGTGGCTGAGTGGCTAAAGGCAATCTCGGTTACAATAGAGTGGAGACCTGTAACCCTCAGGGAAGGCGTATTCCATCATGACGAAATACATTTCAAGGATGGCGGCGCCCAAAAAATCGAGAAACCAACAAAGAACCCTAGCATCAATCTAGCCATTTACACTGTAAAGTCTGGGGGACAAGCCCTAGCCTTCGCAGGCACCAGAAGAAACTCCATTAGTTTAGCCAAGAAGATGGCAGCCAAAATCAATCCTCTGCTGTCTAAGCCATTGAAGCGTTCTTTGAATCAGTTGGCTGAGCAGATTCTTGTGACAGGAGCAAGGACACGAATCAGTGAGCAGCTTGCTGAGGCGGTGAGGGGCGGAGCAGCGTTTCATCACGCAGGACTGGGGGGCGGACACAGGAAATTGATTGAAGATGCCTTCAAGGAAGGAAAAATTAAGGTTTTGACAGCCACGCCCACGTTAGCTTTTGGAGTGAACCTTCCCGCACGAGTGGTTATCATCACCGAGTATAGAAGATATGAAGCAAGTTACGGCTACTATCCGATAGCGGTTCTTGAGTATAAACAGATGGCTGGTCGTGCCGGGAGACCAAAATATGATAAAGTTGGGGATTCGATTCTGATAGCCAAAACCGAGGATGAACGGGAGTATTTAATGGAGAGCTACATTCTTGCTGACACGGAGCGAATCTGGTCTAAGTTGGCTGTGGAGCGGATTCTCAGGTCTCATGTGTTGGCTACTGTTGCCTCAGATTTTGCCCACACAGAGCAGGGAATCTACGACTTTTTCGGTAAAACATTCTATGCTTACCAATATGACCCACGGGCAATAAAGGGTGTCATAGCCAAGAGTCTGGGCTTTCTGTTTACTGAGAAGATGATTCAGGTGGACGGCGACAAGATTCAGGCCACCAAGTTTGGACGAAGAGTCTCCGAACTATACATTGACCCCCTAACGGGCGTAGTCATCAGGGACGCCCTAACCAGCCGAGCCCAAAGAGTCACAGACACCAGTTTCCTCCACATAATTGCCCGCACCCCCGACATGTTTCCTAAGATGCGCCCATACTCCAGCGAAATGGACAGTCTGCAATTCTTTATAGAGGACCATCAAGACGAGTTCATGGTCGACCTGCCTGACCCATGGATGGACAGGATAGCCTTTGAGGAGTTTCTTGGAGAAGTAAAACTGGCGCAGGTACTAAAGGCATGGATGGACGAAACAACAGAGGACGAAATGATTGAACGCTTCAGGGTTCAGCCTGGAGACCTGTACAGGCTAATTTCTACAGCTAAGTGGCTTGTTCACGCCTCCAACGAGTTAGCTGTTCTCTTCAAGCACAATGATCTTCTGGATCATCTGGCTAGGCTCATGGTGAGAATTGAGAAGGGAGTGAAACCTGAATTGCTTCCTCTAGTTAACTTGGAGGGAATTGGAAGAGCCCGAGCGCGTGTACTTTTTAATTCTGGGCTCAGAAGCGTGGATGATTTGAAGCGGGCACCCCTACCAAAACTGACGCGATTACCATTGATAGGCTCTAAGGTGGCTCAGAAGATTAAGGAACAGGTGGGCGGCTATGTTAAAGCGGAAGAGTGGCAGAGCCTGAAAAAAAAGAGGCAAAAAGAGCAGCAACGAGCCCTAACTGAGTTTTAGTCAGTTATCCAATTTGCATATGTGCGCGTGGTGTTTTTGGTCAAATATACCTACGAGAGTTGCAGGTTTGGATTGGGATTATAATTTAACCTTTCTCATATTTTTTCTTAAATTAATAACGTCAACCTGTGTCACCTATCCACCAAAGCACAGACTCACTGACTCTGACGGACACACAAACTCGTTCAATGTAAAGAAAAGAAAACTAGTCTGATAAGCCCCTTGCCCGTAGTTCTTTTCGGGTTTTTTCTATGACGTTGTCTATTTGTTTGGTTGCAGTTCCGAGATAGTTTCTGGGATTCATCATATTGTCGATTTCTTTTGGTGTGAGCACTTTTTTGACTATGCTGTTTTCTGAGAGAACTATTTTGAATGGTCTTTGTTCGTTGTGGCTTTGGATGGCTAGTTCGCGGGTGAGTTCGTGGGCTGTTTGTCGTCCCAATCCCTTCTTTGCTAGTGCAAGCATCACCGCTTCAGACATCATTCGTCCTTGGGTCAAGTCCATGTTCTTTCGCATATGTTCTTCATCGACTTGTAGCCCTTTGAGGACTCGAATCATGAGAATCAGCATGTAATCGATGAGGATGCATTCTTCTGGAATCACGAACCGTTCACATGAAGATTGGGTTAGGTCCCGTTCATGCCACGTAGGAACATTTTCTAGGGCAGGCAAAACTAGGCTTCTCATTAGCTTAGCCAAGCCACAGATTCGTTCACTAATCATGGGGTTACGTTTATGGGGCATTGTTGAGCTACCAACCTGCTTTTTCTGCTCAAAAGCTTCGAAAACCTCACCAATTTCTGGTCTCTGAAGCTGCCTGACCTCAGTAGCTATACCATCCAAGGTTGAGGCAAGAATAGCCAGCATGCAGGTGAGTTCAGCGTATCTGTCTCGTTGTATAATTTGAGTGGAAATGTCTGCTGCAGGGATGCCGAGGCGTTGCATAACAAGCTCCTGAATCTCAAGGGCTTTTGGCCCTAGCCCAGCCTGAGTTCCCACTGCACCGCTCATTTTTCCAGCCAGCAAACGTCCCCGACAATCCATGAGACGCTCAATGCTACGTGATACTTCTCTTGTCCATACCGCACACTTGAAACCGAAGGTTGTTGGTAGGGCATGCTGACCGTGACTTCTTCCCATCATGATAGTCTTCTTGTGCTGTTCCGCCCTAGAAAGGAGTACAGACTGCAGCTCATTCAGCCGTTCTTCGATGATATTAACTGCCTCTTTTAGCTGTAGGGCAGTTGCGGTGTCTAGTATATCTGAGCTTGTGGCTCCGAGGTGAACGTAGGCGCCGCTTGGTCCGCTGACTTCTGCTAATGCTCTGACCAGCGCCATAACGTCGTGTCTGATTTCGTCTTCGATTTCTTTGACGCGTTCCAGTTTGACGTATTTGGTGTACGCTTTTTCTGTGATTGTTTGGGCATCTTTCTTGGGAATGTTGCCTACTTGGCTATGTGCCCAGGCTAGCGCCGCTTCTACGTCCAACATTTTCTGGAGTCTGTTTTCTTCGTCAAAGATTTTTCTCATTTCAGGTGAGCCGTATCGACCTATGTCGATGGGTAGAATAGGCAAATTTGATTTTCCTCCGGAAACGATACATAAATGTAGGAAACTAACCTTTTACCAGTTTCGCCTAAAATAATATGCTTAATCAAGTGAGGCTACATGGCTTGGGTGCATTGGCTGCAGCAGTAAACAGGAAAGGAGAAAACGTTGTTCCTACGGTAGTTGCCATGTTACAGGAATTACAGCATAGGGGAAGCGACAGCCACGGAATAGCTACCCCAAACGATACATATACTGCATCCTCAATCCAAGAACTATCCGTCAAAGATCTCAATTCGGCTGTTGCTTTGGGTCACAACCTCTCAGCTATTCTGCCACGAGACCAGCCGCAACCAATTAAGGGAGATGCCTTCACAATCGTTTTTGAGGGGCGAACATATCCCTCTCCGAACCTATCTGATTTGCCTGAAGTAAGAGAAATTGCTGAAAAGCTTGGCGGTAATCCTCTTCGAAGGGGTGGAGAGATTCTTGAGAAGCAGGATGGCTCGTACGTTTTTGTGGTAGCAAAAGGCAATAGGGTAATTGTTGGGCGGGACCTTTTTGGGGCAACTCCCCTCTACTACAGCCAAAACGAGACATTTTGTGCGGTTGCATCAGAACGTAAAGCCCTATGGAAGCTGGGACTAAAGGACACAAAATCGTTTCCTCCAGGACAGCTGGCAACTATAGACTCCAGAGGTTTCTCGTTTATTCCCATCAAGAAGTTGCATGAGCCGCCCAAAGAAAAGATAAACTTGGACACAGCAGCACGGGCGTTGGAGACTCTTTTGTTGGAGTCGACACGAAAACGGGTTTCAGACCTTGACTCAGTTGCTGTGGCGTTTTCTGGGGGCGTAGACAGCAGCGTTATTGCGGTTCTGGCACAACATGTTGGCTTAAAAGTTCAGCTGGTTTCGGTGGGACTAGAGAATCAGCCCGAAGTCATGTTCACCCAACAAGCCGCCGAAGCATTGGAGCTACCCATTCATATCCAAACATACACAACAAATGAGTTAGAGAAGACTCTTCAGGAAGTTTTGTGGATAACCGAAGAACGCTGCACAGTTAATGCCTGCATCGCCGTTCCCTTATTTTGGTTGGCTGAAACCGGCTCGAAGCTGGGTTATCCTGTTTTTTTGGCTGGGCAGGGCGCTGACGAGCTTTTCGGAGGATACCAAAGATACCTCACAGAGTTTGCAAAGTCAGGGCCTGAGGCAGTAGAACAAACAATGTTTTATGATATTGAAAACGCTTACGCTGCAAACTTTCAGAGAGACAACCAAGTCTGCGCCCACAACGGAATAGAACTGAGGTTACCATTCATAGACCCCCACGTCGTAGACTTCGCCATGAGACTGCCATTACGTCATAAAATCAATTCAACTGAAGACAAACTTCGAAAAAGAATACTGAGGCGGACTGCTCAAAACCTAGATATTCCAAGTTTCCTAGCAGACAAACCCAAGAAGGCTGTCCAATACACCACTGGAGTAACAAAAGCACTCCAGCGATTAGCAAAAAATGAGGGACTGACACTACGCCAATACATCGAAAGAGCATTCGAAAACGTTTACACCAGATAAAAAAGGCAAGACTTGAGTTCTTTTTGGAGACAAGAGTATTTATTTTTTGAAAAGAGTTTTTTCTGGAAAACTTCACAGCAGACTTAAACAGAAAAGTTTTCTCCAGTTTCGTTCATAAACAGGAATCGTTGTAGAGCTATCAAGGTTGGTGGATGTTTTATTATACCTGAGGTAAGCAGTTTTGGTAGGTCTTTGATTGGTGTGAGTTTCATTTCTATTTGTTCTGTCACTTCTAGCCGTTGGGCTCCTTTTTTGAGGTTTTTGGCGATGAATAGGTGAGCTTCTTGGGTGCTTCTTGATAGAGGATTAAAGCTGCCTATGGATTCAAGTTGTTCTGCTCTGTAACCTGTTTCTTCTTCTAGTTCACGGAATGCAGTTTCTTTGGGACTTTCGCCGTCTTCGATGTGTCCGCTTGGAATCTCAAGGCTCAGACAGTTTCTAGGGTACCTAAGAATCTTAATCAATACCACCTTGTCTTCTACAATGGGGAGAACAGACACGAAGTCTTTTAGCTCAATTTTTGTGAATGTTACTGTTTTTCCGCTGGGTAAAATCACTGTATCATCGAAGACGGACACGTGGTCTGAGCGGCAGAGAAGCTTCGTGTTAACAAGTTTCCATTTTTTCAACAGCTCAACCTCTGTATTTACTTATTGCATTTGTAAACGAAAAGAACAGATATTAAGTGATTCCCATTTAAATAATGGGCATTAATAAGAAGTTGATTACAGATGACTGGAAATATACTTTCAGGTTACAAGAAGCTGCTAGAAAAAACAAAAAAAATAGTTGCGCTCAATTCAGCAGCTTCGATTCTCCACTGGGACATGGAAACAAAGATGCCTCCCCGCGGAATCAAATTGCGGAGCTTACAATTGGCTATGCTCAGCAGAATTGGACACCAAATGAGCACTGACCCCGAAATAGGACAGTTACTAAAAGAGCTTACGAAACATCCAGAATATGATAGCCTGAACATTTTTCAAAAAAGGAACCTTTACCTCATAAAGAAGCACTATGACGAACAAACAAAGCTTCCTGAAGAGCTGGTTGTTGAAACCTCAAAACAGGAAGCAATAACAATCGACACATGGAAAAAAGCCAAAGCCGATAAAAACTTTGGAAAATTCAAGCCAGAACTAGAAAAAATCTTCAACCTAAAAAAGAAGGCAGCAGAAATCCTGATGGAAGTAAAAGAAACAGCCACACCCTACGATGCTATGATAGACATTTACGAGCCAAAAATGACCACAGAAGCCATCAGCAAAGTCTTCAAAGAACTACGAGAAGGTTTGATAGCCATGTTAAAAAAATGTGAAACAGCACCAAAACAGCCTAACCCATCAATCCTCAAGCGCCCACTAGCTGCTACAACCCAGCAAAAAATCGGTAAATTACTTGCAGATTTCATCGGTTACGACACAACATCACCTAACTCAGGAGGCAGAATTGACGAAACCGAGCACCCCTTCACAACAGGATACTATGATGACGTGCGAATCACAACACACTACTACCCAAAGATGTTCACTTCCTCCATCTTCTCAATCCTCCACGAAGGAGGTCACGCCATGTATGAGCAGAATCTGAAACAGGAATGGATGTTCCAGCCTGTTGGAGAAGCCAGTTCCATGGGTATCCATGAGTCCCAGTCCCGTTTCGTAGAAAATATTGTAGGACGATCCCACGAATTCTGGACCTACTTTTTGCCCAAACTGAAAATGCTTACAGGCAACATGCTCTCTGACGTGGAGTTAGATGACTTTGTACATGCCATCAACATGGTTACGCCATCCAAAATTAGGATTGAAGCAGACGAAGTAACCTACGGACTCCATATCATAATCAGATTTACTCTTGAAAGAGACCTCTTTGCAGAAAAAGTTGCCATAGATGAGCTTCCCCAAGTCTGGAATGAAAAATATCTGGAGTATCTGGGCGTGACTGTCGAAAACGATTCTGAGGGAGTAATGCAGGACACTCACTGGGCAAGCGGATATTTTGGCTACTTTCCAGCCTATG
>JAFGGM010000080.1 GCA_016930555.1 Candidatus Bathyarchaeum sp. | reverse complement strand
GGAGGTGGCGTTCAGGTTCAGGAAACATTTTGTGTTGCAGAACGTGATTCACTGGATAAAATCTGTTGCCATACCCCAAGAAGACGTCGGCAACTACCCAAATGTTAAAGGGGACATTGCGGTGGGACACTTTAAACCCGTCAACAGCGAACGCTTCGTAAACAAGTGCCACGAATACATTTTCCAGTTCACCAAAAAAGGAAACGTCAAGGTTGACAAGCTGGCTGTGGGAGTGCCGTATCAGGATAAAAGCAACATTAGACGATGGAAAACCGCTACCAAAGACCTCAGAGACAGGGGAGACACATGGTTCATTCCCTACGAAACAATCTGGTCACGACAAAAACAGAGACCACACCCATCCGCGTTTCCGCCAAAACTCCCGACCATGTGCATCAAATTCCATGGAATAGAACAGACCAAACTGGTTTTAGACCCATTCATGGGAATCGGCAACACCGCAGTCGCCTGCAAAAAGTTAGGCGTAGACTACATCGGCTTCGAAATAGACCCCTCCTACGCAGAGTCTGCGGAACAACAACTAAAGAAAAAAGACTGATTTTAACATAGCACTGTTATTAGGAGCCTAATATACAGGGTTAGTTGGTTTTCTTTGCAGTTTGTTTCTGTAGGTTATAGCAACTAAGGTTGCAATAAAAAGCAAAGGCAACATAAACCAAGAGGGAAACTCTGGAATTGTGATGGATTCCATCAAGGGATAATTATCTGCGTTATTTTCGTCAATAATGTAAGGAGAGTCGCCGATGCCATTTCCATCCGTGTCTGTTCCGTTGTAATTGCTCCAGTAATTCCCTTCTTCGCCATTATCAAAGGCTGCGCTGGAGTTCATCATTCCGAACCCTGGACCCATGAAGTAGCTTAAGTCACGCTGGTTGTTTACAAAGTTGTTGTTGTATACGAGCGTGTTAGGCGATTCAATGACCATCATACCCACCTCATTATCGGTGATATTGTTTTTAACAATCAAGTTTGAATCTCCATAATGAATGTGGATGGCGGCACTCTGGACTCCTAGTGTTTCTATCAGTCCACAGTCCCATATTGTGTTGTTGGTGATAGTGCTGTTAGATGAGCCGTCTAAGTGGATACCCGTTCCTCTTGGACTTGTGATGAAACAATTTTTTACTGTAACATTTGTCACGTGGCTAAGCATGATTTTTTGATATAGTGTATGACCATTTCCATCAATTATTATGTTGCTTTTTTCCACTCTCAAAACTGAGCCATTAAAGTTGCCAGTAAGAGTGTAGACGTTTCCATCGCGTCGAATGGGTGATGCTGAAGGTGTAATGCTTCCGTCAGCTTCAATGTACGTAGTCCCGTACATGTCTCCCGTTGCACGAACAGGCAGCATCCAAACGCTTGAAATTAAAATAACTGCCGAAAAAAGAATCAACAATCGAATTAAAGTTGCCTTGTTTTCCCCCACTAGCGTAACCAACAACGTTTCTTCTTTTTTGGAATACATAAAAAGTTTTTTGTCAAGAAAGTTTGACCCAAACCATTGAAGTTACTACGCATTGCTAAATTCACTATATCGAACAACTCCTAGGTGTGAACCACTTTTTTTGTTAAATGCGAATGAAATACCAATAACGTAACATAACTGATTTCAGTGTTCTTTACAGAATTTTTTATAAAAAAGAGGGGGAGTTAGTGGCGTTTTTTCTTAATGACTAATGCTGCAAGTGACAGTGCAATTATTGTTGCAGCTGCAACAGAAATGATTGCCCCTATCGGTGATGCAGGGTTATTCGCTAGCTGCGATGAATTGGCTACATTTTGGTCTGATTGAAATTGTCCATCAACACTCAATGGAATACAAGAAATTACTTCACCAGTATCTGCCCATATAGCTAAGAAAATGCGATTAACAAGACCAGGATAAATCTTGTCAAGGTATAGCTCGATTTGCCAAGAGGGATATAACGTCAAGGGTTCTCTGCTTCTAGTTGTAATCAATTCAATAGGTAATGGTTCTTGCACTACATTGAAATCGGTTACCTCTTCGTCTCCAGCAGTCCAAGAGAAATCTTCTACGTAATCTAGTGCTATTTGTATAGCTTCTTCTCTAGAAACAGTTACGTCAGTACTTCCCACATTGTAAATGCGCCAATTGTCACCTAATGTACAAAAAGTTCCCTTTTGAAACTCCATCGTTATCCCTGGAAAGTCAACACCATTCAGAGTTGACATCCATTTAAGAGATGTTAAGTCATTTCCGCAAGTTTTTACTTCGAGTTTCGTGTTTCCTAATTTTGTTTCTACATCATCTGTTTTATTAATAGCATTCAAAGCATTCCTCATTTCGCTAAAGTCTCTAGCATCCACTTTGCCAGAAGCTCTTGAATACGTCTGGAACCTTTGAAGAACATCGTCTGCTGCATCAAGAACATTCTTGTTGGATTGAGAATAGATGGGGTCGCCTTCAAGCAGAAACAGACTACAATGATAAAACGTTTTGTTTACAAAAGCAAATGCTGCTTGGATTTTGTCGCCGTCAGATTCGAGTGTGTACACAACATTTTCTTGTGCCAAACCATGGAAATGAGATGGATGTTGAACATCGTATATGTCCAGTACGACCGTGTAATCCTTCATTTCAAGATTAACCACATCTTCTAAGAAAGTTAATGCTTCTTCGGGAGCAGACCATTCAGCAGAGTAAGCCGTAAATACTTGCAGAAGTAGAAACGCTAGAAATGTCGCAAGAGTGAAAGATAATTTAATCTTTTTAAATGATTTCATTCATTTCACCCCATTAATCAGGAAGATCTTCATTTGCGTCACCGTAGACAACTTGTCTGCTAAAGTAATCTACATTATTAATCGTAACATTATAGCCTTGATATAGGTCACTAAGCGAATAAGAACAGCCAATTGTAATCAAAGAGGAATACAAGAGAGATAGGCGTATTGTATAAGCAGATGAACTGGTTGCATAGCCGTAGAAAGTTCTACAGAAATCCCCATAGTTGTATTCTGGGTCACCATAACCCGTTGGTTCAACGAAATTCTTTGAAACATTTGTGAATCCTATATAGCAGACGTCACTATTATCAGAACCTAAGTAGGCATACGCATCTGCACTTAAGTCACTTCGATTGAAAAAAGAGGCGGGAAATCCATACGCATGATCGAAATTCACTACTCCGCCCATTTCATCGTCAAAGCATGACCATAGGAATACAAAACCATGTACTAGATTATTTAGTTTATCATGGATCCAATTGTCCCAAATCTGATTTGTTTCTGGCTCAAATCCATCGTTATCCGCCAAGCGATAATGATAATGTGCACTACCTCCTTCATAGCAAGGACCCCATGGCAAACAACTATGTCCTTTGTAAAATACAGTTGCATAGCTGTAATTGTCCTCACAGTTTTCAACTTCAGCGTAAAAGGCAGATGATTCTGTTGCCTCGACGTAATTGTTTTCAAGACGTTCATAAGCACCATTGTCGTCAAAATAATCATAAATTACTTCACATGTGTAGTTTGTTGCCTGCGTTTCGTAATCATTAGGGTAACTATGATTGACTGCCCAGATTATACTTGCTTCGTTCCCATTAACTATCGCTACTCCAATCATTTGAGTAAATGAGAAAGCCAGCAGAAGCCACATCAGCCCTATTGTTATCGCGGTGTTTTTCTTCATTTTATTTTCTCCTTTTTCGTTTTTTTGCACTTTTTACGTGCGTTATAGAATTTTTGAGTTGTTCATTTAGGGATTGCTGAAGTGTTTTACATTGATTATTTCATCAATTAACATGGATTGATGAATTGGCAAGTTTGTTCAATAATTAGTTGTGGGCAGCATCAGAGATTCGGTTTTGGTGACGAATCTGTAATCTTTATTAGTAAGTCGCATATCTTACTATATTATTCGGGGAAGCGTGAGCAACATGGACCCGATTGAAAAAAAGGTTTTCACGTGGTTGTTTGGGGAGGACACAGTTAACTGGAACAAATCTGAAAGCAAACTTGCGGTGCTAGCAGTTATTCTTCAGAAATCACGAAAACAGAATCAAGCAATTACAGCCATTTCGCTTCAGCAAATCAAGGCTGGATTAGAAAAACAGTACGACAAGGAT
>JAFGGM010000014.1 GCA_016930555.1 Candidatus Bathyarchaeum sp. | reverse complement strand
TGCAGAATGTGGCGTGCATAAACTTTTTTGCTGTTAAAATTCCTGTACTTTTTTGTGTTCTGCCGTATTCTTACATGCTGTTCTCTTCCTTGGCTCAAGACTTTCAACCACAAAAACACGCTTGAAATTAAGAAAATTAATAATTAGCGCCCAAACAGACGACCACAATCCACAGAGAGATAACTGAAACTAAAAAACAAACAATGCGACCAATGGATAGAACTTACTAATATAAACTGCTATGGTAGTAAAAATCATTGTTCTCTGCTCCAACATATGTTGAACGACCACACTCTTCCGCGCAGAATCCGGTTATGTTAACAGTATCAACACCGACTTATCACAGTATTTCAGTTAAAGCAGTTTTCGTAAAAGAATTATAGTCTCCATGATCCTCAATGCCTTTACGAAAGATTTAGAAACTATTGAATATTTAACGGATCGAGAGACGATATGCTTCAGCTAAAGCTCGTGCCCGGTTGACCTCAAACTCTGAGATGAAAGTCGAATATGCTTTAGATTGTTTATAAGCGACTAATTCTGGTGAAATTCCGCTCACATTTCTCGGGGTTATCCCGGTAATTCGTGTATAACTTTTTCTGAAATCTTTCAATACCGGCAATGTATGGCTTCGGAGCGCCTTTTTTTTCAATTTTATTTCCATTTCAATCCTTCCTTTTTGTCCGATACTTATTTTAGCAGGAAAAATAGGTAGCTTTTTTTCTGAATGTAAAAGCCTTGAAAACGGAATAAAAATCCTAAATAAACTATAAAATAAACCATAAATACGAAATACTTCTTACTATAGATTAGAAACAATAATAGACAAAAAATTTTGTTTTAAAGGTCTTTATAACCCCAAAAAAGCCTTTTTTATTTTTCCTTTTTCATTGTTAGGGCTTAACATAAAATGTATGTAATAATTTATAAATAATTTTTACAAGTTATATAGTTAGTAGAACGGGTTCTTTAACAGCTTCGGTTGGAAAGGTTATGGTTGAAGACTTCTTTTGTGGGTTTGCGGGTCATGCACATACAAAAAATGATCTGGAAGCTGATCCGAATAATTCTATGAAATTGAGAAGAGAAAACAATGTGAAAGAAGCTCAAAGGCTAACAGAGTCTGTGCTTGGAAAGATTGAAAAAGAGATTTTCAAGGCAGGACATGATCTTAATGATGTGAAGTTGCTGGTCCTCTATCTGAGTTACAGAGGTGAGAACGAAGAGAAGGATAAGCTCATCAGTGAGAGCATTCTGAGAGCAATTGAAAACCGGTTTAAGGATAGAAATACAAAGGAGCAACTTGGGTTAATCGGCCATACCACAGCTGGCGAGGTGGAAAACGAAGACTTAGAGTTGAAGCAGATTACCGGAATAGGCTACAACGGTCTTTCACTTTTAGCTCTCGTAACCAATCTTCCTATAGGCATCGGACGAACTTGGGGAATTAGAACAGACGCAGAAGCTGCAGAACAAGGAAAAAAGATGGCGCATGAAGCTTGGATCAATATAAATCAAACCTCGCACTCCAAAGAACAGCTTCAAAAAAGCAAGACTCTTCTGGTGCTGACCCAGGGACCTATGATTGGAAAACTTGGACGAGAATATTTCGTAGCTGAAGGGATCGCAGATTTCATACGAAGCACCCGAGAGGCTCGAATATCCAATGTAATAGGTGGTTGCAGTGGTGATGGAATCATTGGACAAGTCATGAATCAATTTTATGGCAAACTTGGCAGCCAGTCAGAACTCAAAATTCTTAAAGGTGAAGGCGTATGCGGTTTATTACCATTAGTGGATGAGCCTTCATTGGGTCTTGACACCTCACCAGTCAGAAGAATCGGAGAATCTCATATATTTCACTTCGACCCTAACGCGAAACCGAAATTCAAATTCGTTAACAGGATAGGAGACAAGGACCCTCGAGAGGTACACGCCAGAACAATTTATGAAAACGAAGCTCAAATATCACGCGAAAGAGGCTTGCCAGTACAAAGCGAAAAAGAATTATTCCAACAAATTTCAGAGATTGATGGAATACCTTTAAATTTGACTCTAGCAAAGTACGCATTTTCTTTTCCATCATGGAACTATGCTCCTATGAATCTCATAAGGGTACATGACGAAACAGTGGAACTTTTGCAGCCCGTTAGAAGCCACGACCCCAATATACCCGGCTACATCGTTGTTATCGATCATAATAATGTTAAAAATGGTGCATGGAACGTATGCGACATGCTGAGAGAAAATCGAGCCTTCAGAAAAAGAGATATCACATTCATTGTTACATGCATCTCAAGAAGACTAGCAGAGATGATTGGCGGATGCACTTCTAATACAGAAGGGCAGATTTTCAAAGAAGCTTTCTCTTCAACACAAATGACAGGATTTCTAGCTTATGGTGAGTTATCATTCACAAATCTCCTACAAGAGCCCTTCGTTCATAATTTCAGCTGTTGGGGAATGACTCTTCGTTCCAAACTTGAAAAGAAAGAAGACATATTGACAAAAGGAAGAGCTGAGTTACCCCAAGAACTAGCTCTGGAGAGTATCGAACAAGACTTATCATTCGAGTTTAAAAGCGTCGCTGCACAAAAGACTTTCTCATACATCGTAAATGCATTCATAAAAGACTACATGCAAAAAAGATTGGTGCTAGAAAAATCAGGCTGGAGAACCCGAGTGGACATTGTTAAACATGCAAATGTGGCTAAATCAAGTTTATACAATGGAAATGGTGGAATTGGCAGTGCCATATCTGAACTCTCTAGAAGAGGGCTTGTTGAGA
Source organism: Candidatus Bathyarchaeum sp. (assembly GCA_016930555.1). GTDB lineage: Archaea > Thermoproteota > Bathyarchaeia > Bathyarchaeales > Bathyarchaeaceae > Bathyarchaeum. The sequence continues at coordinate 19,687 of JAFGGM010000014.1, read as the reverse complement.
TTAGAGTTTTTCCCGGGGCAAGAGGTCGTGGTGGCAGAATTACCAAATTAAGGCTTGCATACGAAAAAGAAATACTAAAGCGGTATGTCGATAAACTAGTAAGGAAAATATAGAAAAGCGATATTAGGCTATGCGAATCCCGCAACTAATATTGCGCGCGCATGTTCATCGCTTTTTATCCACGGTTAAATCCAAAGAACAAAGCGAGTTTTTTTGGTGTCATTGTTTTGCTGACTAGACCTGCTCTCCATGCGAAGGAGCACTAAAGAGAGCAGCGCTTGCCATAACAGGAAACTATAACCCATAACACGCTCTTGCAGCCCACTCTGAGGGGGTCCTGGGATAATCTGGGGAGCTACAAATATTCCGAAAACAGTCAGGACGAGAAATGCCAGAAGAGTTCCTATTGAATAGTGGCGGAACCAATTTCTGAAAGCAACAGCACCAAAAAGTATGGTCAACATCTGAAGCAGGATCACATTCACAGCCATAAGACCCAGGTGTATAGCACTCAATGTTTCGCCAAGGTGCATTGGGAAGAATGTGACTACTACAACGGTGATTGCTGCGTTTCCAAGCAGCAGCCCCGCAATGATGCGCATAACACGCTTCCGACCGTGTCCCCAAACACCTAATCCAAAGGCAACCAAAAGCAAAGCATACAATAAGTTAAACGCTAAGACGAGGGACCTTGTTGGAGCGCCGATTGCAGACAGCTCACTGATTGATTGAGAGGTGAAACTGTAGCCTTCCCAGAGCATACCAGCGAGCCAGTCAGTACCAACTGCAAGCAACGAAGCGAGGAATCCGCTGACTAATAAGAATTTACGCCATTTATCTCCAATTTCTGTCATTTAGAACACCTTGATTACCCATGACTATCAAACTATCCTAGTTCTCATTAATTGGTTCTGCTTCACTAATCGAGTGATACATTGCCTTACGCAACGCTATGTCCCTTGGATCTGTTATGTACGTGCCCATCCCGTTTAGGACGTATCCGTATCCAATTTTTGATTTCGGATCAGCAAATCCGAATGACCCACCAGTTCCTTGAGCGCCAAAGGAACTCGGATGACCAAAGGGATTCTCTGGACTGGGCTTGAAGAAGCCGAGTGAGAACCGTGGACTATGCTTAGGAAAGCCTTGCAATGGTGGAACAGGTGGTGCCATGAGCTGCTGGAGTGTCTCTTTTTTTAGTCCAAGCTCTTTCCCGCCTGTTGCAAAGACGCTGTATGCATGGGCAATGGCGCGAGCTGTTCCAACACCTCCTCCTGACGGAACTTCGAAGTTCCTAGCATAGATGCGTTCTTTGTCTAGTGGAAAGAGTGACCCTACTAATGATCTGCGGAACGCTGAACGCGGATTGATTGCCTCGATAAAAACAGAAAGGGGCAAGGTGAAAATTGCACTTAGGTTAAATTTGGGTTGTCGTGTGGTAGCTAACATGCTGTTGGGGATTTCTTCAGGAAGGCGAATGTAAAAATCAAGACCAAGTGGAGTGGCAATTTCTTCTTGAAAGAATTGTCCTATGCTACGACCTTTAGGGTCAGTTCGGCGGATAATTTCGTTTTCGTAGAATCCAAGTGTTAGAGCATGATAATCTTGCTTGCTTCCCGGTTCATATGCTGGTTTTTGCTTTGCTAGAACTACGGCTAGCCGATCAAGGTCTGCTATGAGGCTCTTATCATCCATTTCTTTGAATGCGTATAACCCTGCCTGATGTGCTAGTAGTTGCCGAATGGTGATTTTTTCTTTTCCCTGTTGTGCAAACTCAGGCCAGTATGTGAGATACGCTCGTCATAGTCAAACAAACCTTGCGAATTAGCAAGCGCCATGGCTAGACCTGCCAGTCCTTTTGTTGTCGAGTACACAATAACCATTGTATTTTCTTTCCAAGGCTCTCCAGTGGACTCGTTTCTTACACCACCCCACAAATCAACAACTTTTTCTCCCCGGCAGTAGATGCAACAAGCGGCACCAAGTTCATTACGGCAATAAAAATTCTCTTTGAATGCTTCCCCCACAGCCTCAAACTCTGGTTTGACAAAACCTGAAATCGGAATGCTCCTGACCATTTTAAATAACCTTAGAGTGGGTTTCTCATGTTTGCTATTCGATGTTTGCCTAATTATAATTTTAGAGTCGCGAATTAAAATCGGCACCATTTCGCAGATAGATAGAATTCAAGATTGGTCTTACTCCCAAAACAAGTATGTCTTTGGGTGGTTAAGCTGTGGCAGTCGAGTTAGCGCCTTTGAAATTTCCGCGGTGTCAGCATTTTCTAGCCATCTGTTGCCTTGTAGGCCGTTGCTATTTTTGCTTTGATCACTAGGTTGCCGTCTACCTGCTTGGCTTCAACTTTTAAATCCTTATTCAAGAAAGGCTCTACAACATCCTTGAATCTGTTTGGAATCGTTAGTTGCAGAATGTGGCGCGTATAGACTTTTTTTGCTGTTAAAGTTTCGGTACTTTTTTGTATTCTGCCGTATTCTTACATGCTGTTCTCTGCCTCCGCTCAAGACATTCAACCACAAAACATCCGTAGAAAGCAAAAAAAATTAAAAATTAGCGCCTAAACAGACGACCACAACCCAAAGAGAGATAACTGAAACTAAAAAAGAAAATATTGCGCGTGCTTCAGTTTAAGATATTGTCCTCAAACCTTTTTTTATTTAGTTCCGCTACATTTTTGGCAAATTCCATATACATCCATGCGTTGTCCAGTAGGCGTAAATTTTGTAGCTGCTGCAACTTTCTTTGTAATTTCTTTCACGGTTATGTCGTCTAGGTCTGTGATGTTTCCGCATTTTAAGCAAATCAGGTTTATGTGGGGATTCATGTAAGAATCAAACCGCGTTTGCCCTTTCGGAAAATTAATCTCCTGAACTAACTCCAAGTCCCTTAATACTTCTAAAGTTTTGTAGACAGTAGCCAGACTCACAGTTGGATGGATTTCCTTAACCTCAGCATATACTTGTTGAGCTGAAGGATGGGCTCTACTGTTCAACGCAATTCGGCAAATAGCAATTCTTTGCGGAGTTGCCTTGTAACCCTTGCTGCGCAGAGCTTTAATTGGGGATATGTCTGATTTACGATAGGTAGTCATATGAATTATTAGGTAATAACAATTCTTAAATAAATCTTTTGCACTATCCAATAGCAGACAAAAAGATATCATTCTAAAATGTATAAGCATAAAGAAAGGAGTTGCATTAATTTGAAAAAAGATAAACGAAAACCCACAACAACAGATGGAGGGATTCCTGTAGCCAGTGAAGAATTTTCTCTTACGGTAGGACCTGATGGCCCAATTCTATTACAGGATCACTACCTGATGGAGCAGATGGCCAACTTTAACCGTGAGATGATTCCAGACCGCCAGCCTCATGCAAAAGGTTCTGGGGCCTTCGGATACTTTGAGGTGACCAAAGACGTCAGCGCGTATACAAAGGCGGCCGTGTTCCAACCAGGCACGAAAACCGAGGTGCTGGCCAGGTTCTCCACTGTAGCCGGTGAGAGCGGCAGTCCCGATACTTGGCGGGATGTGCGCGGCTTTGCGCTAAAGTTTTACACAACAGAGGGCAATTATGACATGGTAGGAAACAACACACCTGTTTTTTTCGTACGCGATCCTATGAAGTTCCAGCACTTTATCCATTCTCAGAAGCGCCGTGCAGACAACGGCCTACGCGATAACGACATGCAGTGGGATTTCTGGACGCTTTCGCCCGAATCAGCCCATCAGGTCACAATCTTAATGAGCGATCGTGGAGTCCCCAGGAGCTATCGGCACATGAACGGCTACTCGAGCCATACCTATATGTGGGTCAACGCCAAAGGCGAGCGCTACTGGGTGAAGTATCATTTCAAGACAAACCAAGGCATCGACATCCTAACCCAAGAAGAGGCTGACAGGATTGCCGGTTTTGATGCCGACTACCACCGCCGCGATCTGTCCGAGGCGATCAAACGAGGGGATTACCCCAGTTGGACCATGCAAGCTCAGATCATGCCCTTCAACGAAGCCAAGACTTACCGATTCAACCCCTTCGACCTGACCAAAGTATGGCCCCACGGAGACTACCCGGTGCACGAAGTAGGTCAGCTGACTTTGAATCGCAATCCGAGTGATTTTCAGGCTGAGATTGAACAGGCGGCATTTGAACCTAACAACCTCGTCCCCGGAATCGGTCCGAGCCCAGACAAGATGCTGCTCGCCCGCCTGGTTTCCTACGCAGACGCCCACCGGGCACGCCTGGGGGTCAACTACAAACAGATTCCTGTCAACCGACCCAAAGTACCAGTGCACAGCTACAGCAAAGGCGGGGCAATGCGGATGGACAAAGTCTCCGATCCGGTCTATGCACCTAACTCAAAGGGTGGATACAAGGCAGATTCTGGGCGCTATCCCGAGGTGGCCATCTGGAGCGCCAGCGGCGAGTTCATCCGTGCTGCCTACACGAAGCGCAAGGACGATGACGATTTCGGCCAGCCAGGCACCCTAGTACGCAAGGTCATGAATGATGCACAACGCGACCTGCTGGTGTCCAATGTGGTTGTGCATTTGAAAAATGGCGTGTCCGAACCCGTGCTTCAGCGGGCCATCGAATACTGGTGCAACATCGATAAGGAAGTCGGTGACCGCATCGCCAAAGGCGTTAAAGGCACATAATCAACTCGCAGATGTACTTTAGAGCTTGATTCAAGCTGACCCACCGCAATATGGAAAACCGAGGGCGCCATTTAGGCTCCGAGGTCCCCCCTTTTTTCACTTTTTGGATTCTAAATTGCTCTCCAAAACAAATAGATTTTGATTGATTCACTTGCGATAGACGACAAAGTGCTCGACTTACATCTTTGCTTTCCGCTTTTTGGAGCCATTGCTTATAATTTTATTCTTGAAGTTTCCATGGGCACCTGCTATTCTTCTGTTAAATGGATAAGTGAAGTTGCCAAGGATTTTTTTCACACACTTAACGGTTCCTTCAAGTTTTTGTTGGTTGTATTCTGAAACAGCCAGCAGATATGATGTGAAACCAAGTTGCTCAAGTTTTTCTATAGCCTCAAGTATCGATTTATCAGGCTGAGACTCGCCGACCCTCTTCATTGCAGCATGCTCCGCAAAGGGATTATACCGTGCCATAACAGCAATCATCTCCACATACACTCGACCACAAAGGGGCAGACTCTCCTTAAGCAGCTTCACTGATGCCCCTATTGCTCTATATTTGGGATGAACCACGACCCTGCTGACTCGAGCAAGCTTTTCATTCAGCTCTCTCATGCTCCCAAATTTTACCACAGAATATTATAAAACACGAATCGGTGACTACCAAACCATCTACGAAATAGGCAGAAACAAAAAACAAGTAATCATACTCTATATCGGACACAGAAAAAACGCATACGACGACTTAACCAAATTCCTATAGAAAACGTCTCTTCAACTGTCTATCTGGTATCTTGTGTGTAAGAGTTTCCGCTATAATGTTAAATATGGAGTAGAGTTAAACTTTGAATCTAAGAATTACGGGGCAAAGTTGATGCTAGACATTAAACTGATCAGGGAGCATCCAGAAATCATAAAAAAAGACTTGGAAAAAAGATGTGAACCAGAAAAACTTGAGATGCTCAACCAACTCATCAAAATTGACAAGCAGTGGAGACAGAATCTGGTAGAAGCAAACGAGCTCCGACATAAACGCAAACTGATAACCACAGAAGTAGCAAACCTAAAAAAACAAGGAAAAGACGCCACCAAACAGATTGAAGAAGCAAAAAATATTCCACAACAGATAAAAAGATTAGAAAGTGAGGTTGCGGAATTCAGAGAGAAAGCTGACCAGTTATTAATGAAGTTGCCTAACATTCTTCACGAGTCTGTGCCTTTTGGCAAAGACGAGCACGATAATGTTATTGAGCGTCTTGTTGGTAAGCCTCCTAAATTCGATTTTACTCCTAAAAGCCATGTGGAACTTGCCTCGGATTTAGGTATGATAGATTTTGAGCGCGCAGCCAAAGTTGCTGGTCATGGTTTCTATTATCTGAAGGGTGATTTGGCTCGCCTTGACTATGCTGTGATGACTTACACTATAGATTTGCTCAGAAGCAGAGGTTACACGCTTGTTGAGCCGCCGTTGATGATGCATAGGAAGCCATATCTGGGTGTTACAGACTTGGAATTTTTTGGAGATCAGCTGTACAAGATAGAAAATGATGACTTGTACCTTATAGCCACAAGCGAGCATCCTATGGCAGCATCGTATATGGATGAGGTTATCCTTCAAAAGGAGTTGCCTATAAAATATGTTGGGGTTAGTCCCTGTTTCAGAAAAGAGGTGGGAGCCCACGGTAAATACACGAAAGGCTTGTTCAGAGTGCACCAATTCAACAAAATTGAACAATTCATTTTCTGTCATCCCGACGACTCGTGGAAGTTCCATGAGGAGCTACAGAAAAACAGTGAAGACCTATACAAGGGTTTGGGGCTACACTACAGGGTAGTAAATGTCTGCACGGGAGACATCGGAATAATTGCAGCCAAAAAATATGATATAGAAGTCTGGATGGCAGACGGCACATTCAGGGAAGCAGGGTCAAACAGCAACTGTACCGACTACCAGGCACGAAGACTGAACATAAAGTATAGAAAGAAGGCAGGTCAGTCTCCATTTGGTTTCGTTCACACCCTAAACAATACTGCCCTTGCTACCAGCAGAACATTGATTGCCATTCTTGAGCAGTATCAACAGAAGGACGGTTCAGTTGTAATTCCTGAGGTTTTAAGCCCATTAATGGGCAATCTTGAGAGGCTTGAGTGAAGTAAAAAGCCGAAGACTTTAATACTTCCCCGTCAAATCTTTTCCACTCACAATGAGGGACTTGGGTGTCGAAGAGAAAAGGGCGCACTAAAGACAAGTGGCGAGACAAAAAGTGGTACAAGGTAGTTTCTCCGCCATACTTTGGCGGAGTTGAATTAGGAGACGTTCCTTCAGACGATCCTAACAAACTGGTTGGAAGGATTGTAGACGGTACTCTTTATGACATCACTAACGACTTTGCGCATCAATATCTCAAAATGTATTTCAGAATTGAGGATATTGAAGGCAAAACTGCCCATACAATCTTTAATGGTCACGAATATTCCCGCGATTATCTGAGAAGTCTGGTTAGAAGAAGAACAACTCGGGTAGATGGAATCTTTAACCTATCCACTAAAGATGGATATGGGTTAACTTTGGCTGTTTCTGTTTTCACTCTTTCTCGCATAAAAACTTCACAGGAACATGAGATTCGCACAATCATGCAGAAGATTGTTAAAGATAAGGCAACAGCACTAACCTTTGATCAGTTCGTTCAAGAGCTTGTCCTGGGCAAAATTGCTTCCGACATCTACAATGACACAAAGAAAATTTCTCCTCTCCGTCATGTTGGTGTCCGAAAATCGAAGCTTACTCTTCAACCAGTAGCAGCTTAGCATTCCAAAATTTCCATTTTCATTATTCTTGTTTTAGTCCATAAACAGTCTGAAGCAGGTATATAGTTACCATTCAGGATTACAAGGGTTTATGTTATTGCAAGTTTTTTCGTTCGAATTGCTAATTAGTATGTAGCGCCCACCATAATGATACAGTTTGTTGATGCATTATGTTTATTTATCAATAGTGCCTATGGTATATTTGCCTGAGGAAACAACGAGATGGAACGAAAACCAACAAAGAACGACGCATTGGAAGCGCTAGATTTTATAATTAATGTTCTGAAAGAGCATGAAAAAGATTTGGACCGTCTCATAAGTCAATTAGGCATCATAACCGAGAGTTTGGGAGACACAGGCGAAATAACGGGTAAAATTGAAAGTATTGAAGACAGAATCACAACTCTTCAAGACGAAATAACTAGCCTCATAAAATGTGTTGGTGCCCCAAAACAAGTTCCCTCTTATGCCTCCGAACGAACACCGGTAACCATGAAGTGCAAACAATGGGAGGACTTCAAGAATATGGCAGCCGGGGCAGAAACGGTCTCCTACGTTTTCAAAGAGGTTGAAGGAACATTCCAGGCTGATGCCTTGTCAAAGGGCAGAATCGTATCATATACAGGAGAATTCCCACAGAACTCCAGTCTCCTGAAGTTATGGCTGTCAAGGGAACTTGATATTGCTGAAGAAGTCATCTTTGAAGGAGACCTAAAGTTAGGATAAGCCTACTTGGAAGTTTTTGTTTAACATTAATTTATAATATTCTCTATATATGGACAGCAGATTTATGCGCTGAAAACAACAAAAGAAGGAAGAGACCTAAATACGCTAAGCTAGTTCTATTCTTAAGGTTGTTTTTGTTTTCTTCGTATGAAGAGCCCATAGAGGATAGTTGCAGTCAAAGCTGTCACACCTAAAATAATTAACAAAAGCACAGACAAGGACAATGCAATCTGTATCTCTACATCTTCTCCTGACTTCACAGTCTTAGTGTCAGTTGTTGATGCCGAAGTTCTATCGTTATCGGTTACAGTCAATGTTACTGTATAGTTTCCAGCTTCACGGTACGCATGTTCTGTTGTAATGCCAGTTCCTAATTTTCCATCGCCAAAATCCCATTCATAACGAATTATTGTCCCATCAACATCATAACTTTCAGAAGCATCGAAATGAATGATTTCGTCTGGGTGGACTGTATGAGCTGATTCAGTGAATGAAGCTACAGGAATCCTGTTAATAACAGTTTTTGTTCCATAAGCAGCGTCTGTTCCTCCATCATCATCTGTCACAATCAAAGTCACCGTGTATGCTCTGTCGTCGGTGTAGGCATGCTCTACTTCAACTCCACTTGCAGTTGCTCCATCTCCAAATTCCCATTCATATGTAACTATTTTGCCATCCACATCATAGCTATCTGAAGCATCAAAATAGATGACGTCACTGGTGTCAACTGTATGAGCTGACTCGGTGAAGGACGCCACAGGAGGCAGGTTGTCAACTGTTTTAGTGTCCTCATCATTGTCGGTTGCACCATCATCATCTGTAACAGTTAGAATCACCGTGTATGTTCCATCGTCGGTGTAACCATGGTCCACTTCAACTCCAGTTGCAGTTGTTCCGTCACCGAAATCCCATGAATAACTAACTATAGTTCCGTCCAAGTCATAGCTGTAGGAGGCATCAAAGGAGATGACTTCGCTGGTGTCAACTCTGTGAGCTGATTCAGTAAATATGGCTATGGGAGGTTTGTTAACAACAGTCTTTGTGTCCTGAGCCAAATCTGTTGCCCCATCATCATCTGTAACAATTAAAGTCACAATGTAGGATCCGTCATTAGCGTAAGTATGGGTAACTATTATGCCAGCAGCACCATTTCCGTCGCCAAAATCCCAATCATAGCTTACGATTGAGCTGTCTGGATCGTAGCTAGCTGAAGCATCAAAAATAATTAATTCACGAGTCTCAACAGTGTGAGCTGACTCGGTAAAGGAAGCTACAGGAGACTGATTCAGAACTCTCTTGGTTGCTGTGGTACTGTCTGTTGCGCTATCATCATCTGTCACAGTTAATGTTACAGTGTATAATCCATTTTCAGGATAAGAATGCTCCATGGATACGCCAGTTCCGGTTGTTCCGTCTCCGAAATCCCAGAAGAAATTAACTATAGTGCCGTCAGGGTCGTAGCTGGCTGAGGCATCAAAGGAGATGACTTCGTTGGTATCAAGTGTATGCGCTGACTCTGTGAAGGCTGCTACAGGAGATTGATTTCTCACTGTTTTTGTTACAGTTGTGGTGTCTGTTGCTCCATCGTCGTCAGTAACTGTAAGGGTCACAGTGTATTCTCCCGTGGCGGAATATGAGTAGCTTGTGGTTACGCCTGCTGCCTTTGTTCCGTCACCGAAATCCCATGAATAACTAACTATAGTTCCGTCCAAGTCATAGCTCTCGCTAGCGTCGAAGACTACAGTTTCTTCTTTGTCAAGGATTGTTGTGGAGGTGTTAATGTCTGCCACTGGTGGCCTGTTCTTCACAGTAATTAATGCTGTTGTTCTGTCTGATGCACCATCATCATCAACAACTTTTAAGATCACAGTGTAAAGGCCATCAACCACGTATGAGTGACTCACGGCAACTGAATCACTTTTTCCGTCGCCAAAATCCCAATCATAGCTTACGATTGAGCCGTCTGGATCGTAGCTGGCTGAAGCGCTAAAGTCAATGATTTCTCCAGTGTATACATTATTCGCTGACTTGCTGATTATGGCTACTGGTTTAATGTTTGTAACTGTAACACTATAACTGAAAATAGGCGATTTGGCACTGTTTCCTGCGTTATCGAAAACTTGAACATAATACCTAACATAAAATCTCCCTCTCAGCCCTGGGATAACTCCTGCCCATAATCCTCCGTCAAGGGTCATGGTTATGGAACTCCATCTACCAGCTGCAGTAAACCATAATGCTGCTTTTTTGATTCCGCTAGCATCTGCAGGCTCAGTTACATTTGCTGAAACTTTAACATATTCATAGGGGTTTGGTGAATCGGGAATATGGTTAACATTTGAGATTACTGGTGGAACAAAATCGCCTACAATATAAGAATACAGTTCTGAAATATCAGACCTCCCAGCTGTATCTGAGGAGAAGACCTTATAGTTTACTGTGGTATTGTATGGCTGGGCTGGAATGGTAGCAACATAAAGTCCCTCTTGCAGATTCATGGTTACATTAATCCAATTACCAGAACCAAGTTGATGTCTTAAAATAACAGTTGCAATATCACCTGACCCTTTGATGACGTTAGCGGTAATCTTTATCTGTTGATCATAGTTGGGATTTTCAGGAGTTCTCATTACGCATAATATTTCAGGTGCCACACAAGCCGTTACTGAAAAGAGCATGACAGAAGCTGAGATCAGAAAAGATATCATGGCTAGAGTGAAGAGACTGAGAATCAGGCGTTTCTTTTTCTTCCCTTTTTTTTCAGAGGTATCCCTCTTGTTTCTGTTGAGTCTTATCTCTGCGAGATAGTAGGACACCCCGTGTATACTCCTAGTTTCTACTCTAATTCGAATCTGTACTTAACATCTTAGGATAAAGGGGATATTTCTCCCGATGAAATATGTCTGAATATAAAAGGAAAATGCTTCTAGAAATGGCTTCTATGTAGCTGGAACGTCCTTTTTGATATATGATGTTAAGGCGCCAACCTCCGGTTCTAGTTTGTGTTGCACAGGTAACTATATTTTCGTGATTTTCTCTAATTGCGGACAGAAAAGTGTTTAGTCTTAACAGTTTATAAATGGTTTCTGCTGATTGGGTTTTATAATCGTTCATTAAAGCAGAGGATACGAAGAAAATAGATCTACATAAATCTCGATTGGAAATCATGAAATCTTTGTTTAAATAATTTCTTTCATTGAGAAAAAGGACTCTTGAATACCTGAAAAAACAGCGATTTCGCAACAGGAAACAGACGGATAATCCTAACTGTGGATTCATAAATGATTAATTAGCGAATCTGTTTTTTGTTTATATTAGGTGTTACATTTGAAAGAGATGCCTCCAGTTCCAGAAAAAATAAGCAAACGGAAGGTTATTGTTTACAAATCTCGTGTTGATCCAACAATTGTAAAGCTTACAGCAGAGAAAATGAAGTATAAATTGTTTGGCAAGTTTGGTCTTTCTAAACGTAAAGCTGAGGAGATACGGGTTGTTTCTGTTGACAAGTATTATGAACCGTATACTTTGATAGATGCAAGGTATAACATTCGTTATTTCAAGAAAAGAATTTACACTCTTGATGTTGACTCTGGGACTGAAGAAGTGAAAATTTTGGGCGCATCATATGTGCCTGAACCAGTATCTGACGCTGCTGGAGAATCGGAGGAATCGAACAAGGCAGTAACGTTGGAGGCGGAGTTATGGTCTTCTTACGATGACAAAGCCTATCTGGTGTTGGATAAGGAGGGAAAAGAGATTCCGCCTGATCAGGTGCCTGCTGCTCCATCTGAGGATCATCCTGAGAAGATATTGAAGGAGTTTGGCAAGAAGAGTGGAGCTATAAAGGTTTCATCTAGAAAGGAGATAGACATGGTTAAGTCCAGAATCGCCAAGAGACCTCAGAACATAGACCAAATTGAGGAAGAACTGTTCAATATTTCTGAGCATGCAGTGATTTACAGCCCTCTGTATGAAATCACTTTCCGGAATGTTCGGACTGGCGAAGAAAGAGTAATCAAAATCGACGGTGTCAGCGCAAAAATTCTCTCTGAAAAGTAGTGTGCTGAATTTTTTTGGCATAAACTAGATTGATTAGCGTAGACCTTACTTGTTAGCTCTAGTCCCCTTCGTCTTCGTCTAGGAGGTTTGCTAGGTCAGTATATTTTTCTAGGTATCTGTCGCCTTTGCAGGTTGTTACGTAATTGTTTTTTCTGTTTTCGTTTTGAATTTCAAGGAATTCCATTTTGGTGAGGAAATTTAGGTACTCGTTTAGTTGAGCAAAGCTGAGGTTTGCTCTGTACATGATTTGCGTTTTTAGGCTTCCGCCTTTGGCTATGTTGAGTATTTCTGCTAGTATGTATAGGCGATCTCTGCGTTTGCGCTCGTTTCCCATTTCATTTAACATCTCTAAGTGTTCTCTAGATATATCGTCTATATTTCACGTGAAGTTGGGTGCATAAAAGGCGTGCTTCTTGAATGAACATATTCCGGTACACGGAATATCCTTAGTTTGTCCTTAGTTTGTTGGAATTGCATATTTTGTCGAAATAATACACAATACTTATAAGCCAAAAATGCCCTCCGCTGTTTGAAGAGAAAAGAAGGCGATTGATTTGAGTAGAGACAAAATGAAACGTCGTGCTTTTCACCTGCGTTCACTGATAGACAACGTCAAAAACAAGCAGGCTAAACAAGCAGTTATCCAAGAATACGTTAGCCTCATCTCAAAAATGAGCCGCAACAACTAATCTAACAGCAGTTGCGACCACTTCTTTATCATTTTTTCAAAAAACACAATCTTACATTTACCCAATTAATTTATCGTGCTCATATGAGTAAAACTTGACCCCAAACACAGATATCTGTTTACTTCAGAAATAATAAAAAAACACTTCACCAACAAAATCTTCAGCATAGATCTTCCAACAGGGGGCAACTACTGGAACAACTACAAAGGCACAGACAGCGACAGCTAAGGAGTAGGCAACACAACATACATCATAAACTAGGATCTCTTAAATTTATACCTCCTCATGAAGACTCTAGGAAAGCTGTGCTTGAAAAACCTGAAGCAATCCGTATTTCCGTTATGGATGGTTCTATCCCTGTTTCTTATTGCGATTCTGTTGGGGGTATTGGCTAAAATGAAGTTTTTCATTCAACTTAATAGTTAAATAACGTAGAGAATTAAGAAGTAAGGGTCATAAATGTTCTACGAAAAATATTTGAAGACAACACGCCAAAAAGATAGCTTCATCAATATCAATCTTGATCCAGCACTGCCAAAACAGCGAACAGAAAACACAGTTCCAGACAAGTACGTCCATAAGGAAAATGCAGAAACGTTACTGGACTTCTCCTTGGACATAATAGAACAGGTAGGAGACTATTGCTGCTCTATAAAACCGAACACCCAATACTATCTCGGAAACACAAACATACTAAAGAGGATTACAAAAAAGATACACAAAGAAGGAATGTTGGCAATACTGGATCATAAACTCGGAGATATCGGTTCCACCAACGGTTCAGCCTTATATTGGATTAAAAAAATGGGCTTTGATGCCTTCACGTTTTCTCCTTTTGCAGGAAACACCCAACGGACAGTAGAAAAAGCCCATGAGAATGACACGGGCGTCATAGTTCTGACTCTTATGTCTAACCCTGAAGCAGAAAAAATGATGATACACACCACTGTAGACGGGCAACCTTATTACCTCCACACAGCCCAGACAGTAAAAGAGACTGGCGCTGACGGATGCGTGGTAGGCTTAACTTGCTTCGTTGAGGACACCTACATCAAAAACATCCAAGAATCGGTTGGAGATAAGGTGGTATTTTTGCTGCAGGGCATAGGACCTCAAGGTGGGCAAGCCGATAAGATACGGTGTGTCAAAAATCCGTTGGTAAGCTTAGGTAGGGCAGTTATATACGCTGATGACCCACGAAGAGCTGTCAAAGGATACCATGATATCATCAAAAAATACATCTGAGAAACTTTTAGATTAGCTGTTCGTGTTAATTGACCACAAAGTCGTGTCTGATTTTTTAGAGAAGGTTACTGTAGCGAAACACTTGCTGTTGGTCAGTTTAGTTTGTTGATAGAAACATTTTTTACACATTTCAAATAAATGAAAACGAATCTTGGCACAATAACTACCAATCTGAATAATTAAATAAAGAGGTCAATTTTTTTGGAAACTAACGATAAGTACGATAAATCAGACGATTTCGTGTTTGACAAGCGTCTTTACGTTATTTTCCTGATAATATTCACTGAAGTGCTAGGATTCAGTATGGTGTTGCCGCTAATTCCGTTTCTGGGTTTATCCCTTGGGTTGACTCCCATAGAAATAGGGCTTATCGCCAGCGTCTTCAGTTTCTGCCAACTGTTCGCCAGCCCAGTAACAGGAAAGCTGAGTGACCGTTTCGGAAGAAAGCCGTTGTTCATCTTAAGTCAGCTAAGCACCCTTGCTGGTTTTGTGCTACTTGGATTTGCCACAACTGCTATTCTGTTGATTGTGTCACGGCTAATTGATGGGTTACTGGGAAGCAACATGACTGTCAGCCAAGCCTACATAAGCGATATCACTAAGCCAGAGCACCGAACCAGAGTTTACGGATACTCCAGCGGGGTTTTTGGCGCAGGCTTGATTTTCGGTCCTTTTTTTGGTGGGGTTCTTTCCAGAATCGATTACTCGCTTCCAATGTTTTTTGCAGCAGCCATAACCATAGTTTCGATTGTTCTGGTTGTTTTTTTCCTTTCTGAATCAGTTATCGAAAAACCTGACAAACTTTCTCTGAGCTTTGATGAAATTCTTCCAATCAAGGATGCTATACAGTTTGCAGAAACGCCCAATGTAAGAAACAGTTTGCTAATGTTTTTCCTCTTTAACGCAGGATTTTTTCTCTTCATCTCAAACTTTAGTTTACTTGCAGAAGCCCAACTTCACGTTACCGCTGACCAAGTCGGATTCTATATGGCGTGGATAGGCATGATACGCGTTGCCATTCAAACTTTTTTGATAGCTCGTCTCTTGCGAGCCATAGGCGAGAGCAGTATGCTGAAAACAGGAATCATTGCCTTGATTGTTTCAATGTTTGGTATTGCGCTTTCTACAGAGTATCTGCTTGTTTTTGTTCCCTTGATCTTTCTCGCCTACGGCACGGGAGTAATCAGACCCATTTTGACGAGTAAATTAACAAACAGTGTAACACAGAAGAAGACAGCAACCGTTTTAGGAGTGAACAATTCTTTAACGAGCATAGGTCAAATCGTCACGCCAATTGCGGGGGGCATCATGATTGAGTATCTGCCTCCACAGGTGCTGCCCATATTAGCCGCGGTGCTATTATCGTTGCTTCTGCTTTTCGTGAGAAACTATGTTAAAAGTTAGCATCAATAATGGCATGAAGATTTCAGGTGCAGACGTGGTTTTTTGGGATAAAACTGAAAAGGAACAATTTCACTAACGACTAAGTGAGCATCATGATGAAAACTACTCCAGATCAGAAGAAACTTATCTCCATAACGGTTTTGGGCATCGTTGCGATTGTGCTTGCGGCAATAAACAGATTTTTTCTTGACAACATAGTGGTATCGGGAATTATCGTAATACTGAGCATAATTTTCTTTGTTAGCTTCATTTGGTTTAAGATAAAAGCAAGAACAACAACAATGAAAGTACAACCCAAGCAAACAAAACAAACACCCAAGAAATGACCGACGATTTGTTGCTGTTTTTTGCTTTTTTTAGTTAGAGGTGTATTCGTTTTGGTCTGTAAGAAAGCAATGTAAATGATGCCTTAACATATATTATATTCAGTTATTTGGGTGTGGAAACAAAGAACCTCGACAAAAAAACAATTACAATCACCATTACATTATTCATCTTCGTATCTGCCTTCATTTTAGTCACTCAGCAATATCCAAGAAACCCCACAAAACAATCTAGAGAACTTACCAAAAGATGATGCCGTTATTGATACATTCAGTAAAATATATTGAGAGTAGAGGTGCACCACACGAGTTTCTTCAATTTATTGGGGCTCACTGGAGCCGAGAGCTAGCGAAATAGTTAATCTCATCAAGAATAAAGGAAAAGCTTAGTTACGTTGAGCTATTATGTCAAAAACTGTAACCCTTCCGAAGTCGAGAATTGGTTAACCCTAAATTGGGAGTCTAATGGACAAAGCATCGCATTCAACGAGGCAATTAAGTAGTATTCGAATTAGGAGTTTGAAAACGCAGAAACAATGGAGCATTCAACTTTGACATAATCATAGTTGAAACCAAATAAGCAGCCTTCCTTCACAAGCGGATAAACTTTTATCAAATCAAGAAACTAGCTTAGTATATGCCTGATCGCGAGAAAAGGGTTCGACTTGCTGCATTCCTGAATATTGCATTCACAGTTTTAGAGCTTTTTGGCGGCATCTGGACCAACAGCTTAGCGATTCTTTCTGATGCCCTCCACGATTTCGGCGACAGCATAGCCTTGCTTGTTTCATGGCTTTTCGAACGGGCAGCACACAGACAACCTGACAGCAATCGAACGTTTGGGTACCAGAGACTCTCCCTCTTCTCTGCCCTCTTTTCTGCATCTATCCTCATTGGCGGCTCAATAGTAATCATCATTCAGGCAATACCCAGATTCTTTAACCCAGAATTAGTGAACGCCTTTGGAATGGTCGGCATAGCAGTCATTGGTATTATATTCAATGGAGCAGGCTTCTTTCTGCTTAAAAAGGGTGAAAGCCTAAACGAAAAAGTCTTGTCATGGCATCTCCTAGAGGATGTGATGGGCTGGGTTGGCATTCTTGTTGGCGGCGTAATCATCTATTTCTGGAAAATCTATCTCCTTGACCCAATACTGACTATTGCACTAACGGCATTCATCCTCTACAACGTGACCAAAAATCTCAAAGAAGCAATCAACATCCTCATGCAAGGCGTCCCAAAACACATCAACATTGAAGCCGTCAAACAGGACATTCAGGCAATCAATGGAGTAATTGGACTCCACGACATTCACATCTGGTCACTGGAGGGAGAAACAGACGTCTTCACAGCCCACGTGGTACTAGATGATGAAACACTTAGAAGCCCTGAAATAACCAAACAGAAAATCAAAGAAACACTCCAGAAACACCACATCGAACACTCAACAATAGAACTGGAAAGCAAATACAAATGCTCAGGCATGGTATGCGAAGAACAACATAAATACCACAAATAGCCCCTCCAGGAGAACATTTATTCCACAAGAAAAACACGATTTCAGCCTCGACAAAACAGCATCGAAACGCCCAAATCACGCGTACAAAAGCTGACTGCAGGTAACTTTATTGGGAATAGAATTCAAACCGAAACTGTCCTTCATCTCAGCTATTGTCCACAGCGCATCCGCTGCTCTATCATTCATGACTAGGAAAAGTAGTAACGTCCTTCAACTCTAGTATTCTGAATTCGATTTTCTAGAGGTTTTTTCTGGAACATAGCTTCAGAAGCCATTTAAATGCTTCATTCCCTAATTGATGCAACTAAAGGAGACAACAAAATGCCCACCGACACCATCCTAGAGCTACTTGAGAACGGAAAATGGCATTACATAAAGGAAATTGAGGAGAAAACTCACCTCAACAACGGCAAAGTTGAAATGGTCACAAAATTTCTGGCAACATACAATTTTGTCAAAGTAGATGAAATAAAAAATAGAGTAAAAATTGACCCTTCAACAAACAAGTTCCTTAAAAAAATTCGGAAACTGGAAAAAAACAGCCAATAACGGTTCAATATTATTTTGAATGCTGCCGTGACTCCAATAAGCTCATTTTCTGGAAAAATAGGTAGTTAACTCAGCAAGTTAGTTTTTTTTTCAGAACTCTTTTTCAGCTGTTTTTCTATTCATCCACTCCAGCATCCAACCCTGCAAAATCAATGGCCTAAACCTCAATATGCTATGACCCACAGTTCTAGTGAAACTTAAACCAAGAATGTATCGGGCACGACCACTTCTTATCTGCCCGCTAGCCATCTTGCCCAGAGATAACTGCCGCAGATGATAGGCTTTCAATGCTGGTATTGCCATGCTTTTGTATCCTGCTTTAACTAAACGAATGTCAAGATTGGTATCTGGAGCTGGAACATCCTGAAACCCACCAATCTTATCCAAAGCAGACATCAGAATTAGTCTTGCTGCGCCATAAGGCTCTTTGCCCAGAGGGGCAAGATTGTAGGTTTTTTCCCATGCGTAGAACATTCGATTCCAAAAAGTGTCAGGATACGTAACAACATCGGCGGCAACTGATGCAACATCTCCTTTGATTAGGGGTAAAAAATATTGAAAAAAGTTAGTCGGCACAAGTATATCTGCGTCTAGTATACTTACGTAGGATCCTTTGACCTCATGGTAACCTGTTTGAAGTGCTTCTGCATAGCTGTTTTCCCATTTTTTCCAAGTTTTCTCAATAACTTTTACGCCGAATTTTTTGGCTATGTCCGCTGTGTTGTCTGTGCACCTGTCAGCGATAACCAAAAATTCAGCAGGGATGTTTTGAAGGGCATTCAGGATTGATGGAATAGACTTGCCAAGGTATTTCTCTTCATTATGAGCACAGCATATAACGGAAATAAGCGGACTCTGGTCTGCCATCAGTTTCACCGCTTCTATGAAGCATCCTTCAGAACAGCCAGCATATATTCTATGTCTTCTCTGTTAACCATTGGGTGAACAGGCAGACTCAGTATCTTTCTGCATGCGTCCTCAGTGTTTGGACATGTTGGTTCTCCATAGCCCAGTTTCAGATATAGAGGCTGACGGTATATGGGGATGGGGTAATGGATAGCGTTTCCAATGCCCTCTTCGGTTAGTTGGGCTGAAAGATTGTCTCTGCTCAGGTGGTAGCTGTCTTCTACTTTTATTGCATACTGATGAAAGACATGTTTCACTTTCTTGTCTACATAGGGAGGAGTTAAACCCTTGATGTTGCTGATTTCGTTACTCAGAAGCGCTGCATTTTCTCTTCGTTTAATGTTTAATCCATCAAGTTTCTTGAGTTGGACTAATCCGATTGCAGCACACAAATCGGTCATGCGGTAATTGTAACCCAACATATCATGATGATATTTGCGGCTTTGTCCATGATTTATCAATGACCGAACTTTAGCTGCCAGTTTCTCATTGTCCGTTGTAATCATTCCCCCTTCTCCCACTGTCATGTTTTTTGTGGCGTAGAAACTGAAGCAACCCAGGTTTCCTATAGTTCCTGCCTTTTGCTCATTGTATTCGGCTCCGTGGGCTTGGGCAGCATCCTCCACTAGCCAGATTCCTTTGTCTTCAGCAATTTCTTTTAGAGCAGTCATTTCTGCAGGTTGACCGAACATGTGAACAGGTATTATCGCCTTAGTTTTGGCGGTTATCTTTTCAGCAACATCTGAGGGTTCAATGTTGAAGGTTTTTGGGTTTATGTCAGCGAAGA
>JAFGGM010000079.1 GCA_016930555.1 Candidatus Bathyarchaeum sp. | reverse complement strand
GGTGCATCTTTAGGGCAGGGCGAAGGCTCTGTCATTACGGCAACTACAGTAACTCCGGAGATTGTGCGGACTGTTTTTCTTCGAAGAATTGGGAGCAACTTGACTCTTTCTTCTGGTTTAAGGTGCTGTATAATTTCTGCGTTTGCTGGAATCTTGTTTAGACTGTGTTTTCCTGCAACCTTAAACTTAAGCTGGTCAATGTCCCTTTTAGTGGGATTAGGCATCTCCATTAGGCGCTGAATTATCTCTCGGTACGCAGTTATGCTCATCCGTTTCATCTAGACTAAATGTGTGAAATCTTAAAGATAAAAAGGATAGCTAATTAGCAAAACGACTTCTTATTACCTTAAGCTCTAACAACAACATGAAACTTTCAATCCAGCTTAGAAAACCTAAAAACTGTTACGATGAGCCTATTAATCTTGAACCGCATTTGGGACAAGTCATGCTAGAGCATGGTGTTCCACGGGTGTGTGTAACTGTGTATCCGCAGCTTGGGCATCTACAAGAGGCTGGACCGCCAATACCTTGTCTTTGTCCACCCCTTCCCCTTCCAAATCCTCGTCCAATACTCATTTTTATCGTCTCCTTTTTGTAGTTTGATAGTTTACTTATTATCTGCGCGGTTTTTAGGTTTTTTGGGTACAAGCACATAAAACCCGTTGTTACTGGTATGTTAAATATGCCCCTTTTTGTTCATGAGTTTGAGATACCATTCAGGCATGGAATATTTCCTTGAATCATAATCGGGCTGATACGCTTTGATGTCAATCACTGGTGTGCCATCAAACAGGTCGATGCCCGTGACTAGAAGCTTTCTGTGGTCTCTTTGTTTCAGGCACACAAGAGTTAATCCTATGGGGTTAGGGCGTGTAGGTGAATCTAAGGCAAAAACTCCTACTGTTGGAAGCTCTTCGAGACTGAAGCCTCTTCTTGTTAATCGTCTAGGTTTAACTTTCAAAAAACCAATCTGGTCTGGCCTCAGCTTGTGCAGATAAGATAAAATAAACAAATGAGAATATCCGTCCAAGCCTTCCAACGCTTCTTCAAACTCTGGAAATATCTCCACAACTGCTTCAACTTCACTGTTTTCCTCTTTTATCTGGCTGTCAGAAGCGTCTGTGCGAATGACTCCAATGGGCTTCAAAATAATTGTGTCTGTTGAGCTGACCATTTTTCATCCCTGAAATGAGTATATTTTTACTTAATATAACCTGATTGATTCCCTTAGCACACATGAAAGATAATTAAATCGCAATTTCATTTACTACCTAAAGGAGCGGAAGAAATAGTGAAAGTGAATCTTGACTGTATTCCTTGCTTCCAGAGGCAGGCACTTCAGGCTGTGCGCTTCATAAGTGATGATGAGAAGCTTCAGGAGAAGGTGCTACGGGAAGTTGCGAAAAAACTTTTGGAGTCAAATTGGGATTTAACTCCACCTGAGTTGGCTCATCAAGTTCACAGCATAGTGAAACGGATTACAGGCAAAGATGACCCTTACAAGGATGTTAAGCGGGATAGCAACGATTCTGTTTTGAGGATGTATCCTAAGCTTAAACAGAAGGTTAAGCTGAGCAAAGACCCGCTTATGACAGCTGTTAGGCTTGCGATAGCAGGCAACATTATTGACTTTGGGGTTATACAGGAGTTCAATCTGGAAGAAACAATAAGAGAAGTTCTAAAAAAGAAGTTCGCCATCGACGATTACAGAAAGCTCCAAGATAAACTAGAAAAGGCTACGACTCTTCTCTATTTTGTCGACAACGCTGGAGAAATAGGCTTTGATAAACTCCTTGTAGAAACTTTTCTTGCAACAAAGAAGCTTAACAAAATTGATTTTGTCATAAAAGGCGGACCAATAATAAATGATGCCACCTTGGAGGATGCAATCTACATGGGTCTTCACACGCTGCAGAACAGTGAATTTTTGGCTATCAGCAACGGTGAAGCGGGAACTGGTCCAGCGAGGGGCTCCCAAACTGTGAAAAGCTGGATAAGTGAACATGACCTTGTGATTTCTAAGGGTCAGGGAAACTATGAGGGATTAAGCGAGCATAGCGGTTTGTTCTTTATGCTTATGGCAAAATGTCCCATTATCGCATCAGACTTGGGTGTTGAAGTAGGAGACATAATCTTAGAATACAAACCGTAGCTGCAAAAATGTGAATCCACTTTTTTGTTTTCTGGTTTCTTTAACCTGCTGCTGACTATTCTTGGGGTACGCCGAGGTCTGCTTTTGTGCACACCGCAACATGTCCCTTCAGTTGCTCATCTGGCTCCAGCAGGGAAACCTTCAGCCGTTCCCTCTCAAGAAGAGCAACAAAACCTTCTTGGCTAAACGTTTTTTTGAATCCAGTTAATGCAAATGTGGCTTGAGATTTGCTGACTCTTTTTATTTCAGAGAGAGTTTTTGTGAAGTCTGGCATGTTTTGTAGCAAGGTTATGGCGAAGACTTTATCAAATGTGTGGTCTTGGAATGGAGTGTTGTCTGCATCCGCAAGGATTAGGGCTATGTTAGTCATATTTTTTGTGTATTTTTTTGCTTCCTTAAGAGCCTTCTTTGATAGATCTAGTCCCACTAGAAATATTACTTGCTTTTTGATGTGCCTGAATAGGAATCCTGTTCCGCATCCCAAGTCTAGAACAAACTCATTTGAGTCCAATTCTATATTTTTTAGAATTTTTACTATCTTGGTGTCCTGTTCCTCCGCATATTGTACATTATAGATTGTGGCTTGCCTGTCATAATGCTGCATGTTGCTACGTTTTTCTTTCCATTCCAGCATACTTCTCAGAACTTTTATCTGCCTTCACTCTTCTAAAGATTGTTGGCGATATTTGTGTCCAGCAGAAATCCTGTCGCTACATTAGAAAATCCGGCTGTTAAAGAGGCAGCAGAATTCATAAAAGGGGCTTTTTCGGAGCGGAAAGCTATGATTCTGGTAGGCAACTGCTGGGTAGACTACACAGGACGTGCAAGCTCAAAACTGGAGGCTGGAGAACGCATCATAATAATCAAAGAGGACGGCTCAGTTCTGGTTCACCGGCCCAGTGGATACGAACCTGTTAACTGGCAACCCCCAGGATGCCTATTCCATACCCGTGTAAAAGGAGACACGTTGCGGATTCGGGCTGTCCGCCGCAAACCCGCAGAGTCGGTAAACATCTCGTTTAATAAGATTCATCTCCTTTCTACCATGCGCTTAGTTGACAGAGGAGAATTTTCTTTGCACGCAAGCGAGGCGGACATGCAACGGGCGATTCTGATTGATCCATCACTTTTTGAGGAGGGCTTTGCGCCAATCTCATATGAGAAAAAGGTTGAACCGGGGTTTGTGGACGTTTATGGTGTTGATGGAGTTGGAAGGCTGGTTGTGGTTGAACTAAAAAGGAGAACGGCTGGAAGAGATGCGGTGCTGCAGTTGGCAAAATATGTTGACAATGTGAAGACTATGGCAAACAGAGAACTTAGAGGAGTTCTTGTGGCTCCACGTTTAGCCAAAGGCGCTCAGGTGATCTTAACTAGTTTGGGATTAGAATTCAAAGCCCTGGAACCTAAAAAATGTGCCGAGATTTTGCGAAGGACAGAGAGCCGAAAGCTTGCAGACTTCTTCTGAGAGGGTCTCTTCTACCTTACATAGTAGGGTTTCTTTTCTTTCTTCAGCTTGCTAATGGTGTTGACTAGAACGTAGTCACAGTCTTCGCCCCACAAGAGCCATCGTAGACCGTGATAGAAACGTAGAAACTCGATTCCTTTGGTGGTGGTTCGATAATAGTTCTCGCTTTCCTTCTTCACGCTTACGAGCTTCAGAAGCATCATAACAGGCAGATATTTTTCAAGTTTATCACGGTCTAGGTCACAGCCGACTAGAATTTCATTTTCGTTGGAACCTGAAGCTGCCACACGTAGGATATCTGCAACAACATCAAACTCTTTTCGTTCTTCAGTCACAAAACCCCACCTCATCATCACACAAAGGAGTGTTCAAGAATCTTTAACACTTGTTTCAAAAATGGTAATATGTCAGAGTGGATCGAAAAAGCCTCCATAATACTGTCTTAGCTTACGTAGAAGGGCTGTTGCTCCTTCTTTTTCATCTTTTCCAAAAGACGTACCAAAAGGAAATCGTTTTCTTTACCCCACAGAAGCCATCTGAGTCGATGATAGGTGTCAAGGAAATCTATTCCTTTGTCAGTTGTTTGACAATTCATTTCCCTATCATCGTCCACAGTAAGTAAACTTAATTCCGCCAATGCTGACAGATAATTCTCTGCGTCCATAGAGTCCAATTTGCATCGATTCATGATCTCCCCTTCATTAGTGCCTTTAGCTGCTACTCGCAGAATCTTTGCAACTAATTGGACTTCATCTTTTTTCTTCGTTTCTTTACACCGCCCAGAACTATAGTTTTATTGAAAATGAGATTGATTAGAAAGCATTTTAATGCTTATTTCAGTCTCATCAATAGGTAACCTTTAGATAGTAAATAACTCTAGAAAACAATCCACTCCAAAAAAATGGATGCTACAATGGTTCATAAAGGCCCCTAATTCTCGAAGTAATCTGTTATTCACTTAATGATTGGAGACATCTCCAAACTATTCTCCAGGCAAACTCCCCATTTTTTCTAATGTCAATTTTAACTTCAAACGACCTATCATTTGATTAGCACTTCAACAATCACAAATCTCTTAAGCTAAAGAAAGAATGGTTTTGAGATGAAACCTTCTCAGAAATTGATGGCGCAATTAAACAAAGACGAAAGAATCCTGTGGTATGGCAGACCACTCAGAACCCCCTTTCTTATGGGAGTTGCTGAATTTATCATTATAGAAATAATTGTCATTAGTCTCTTAATCTATCTAGCATGGACCTATGGACACATAGCTAACATTATTGCACTGTTCTTTGGAATCATATGTACACTTTTGTTCCTGGTCTATGCACCTTATCGTCTGCTGAAGGCTGCTAGAGAAACTGAGTATATGGTCACGGAGCAGAGAGTATTCTTTGAAACCATGAGTGAATATGCTTTTGAAAATACCTATAAAATGATGATGGGGGAGAACATAGGAACAGTCAAAGTTGTCGACCTTAAAGATGTAGAGGATGTATATATGAGAAGAGGATTTCATGACAAGATATTTGGTACAAGTACGGTTTACGTTCATTTCAAGGGCTTCCAGCGGACGACAAAACACTGGGGAGCAGAAGGGGAAGTCATCTTAAGGCACAAACCCCCCTCATTTGCATTTATTAATGAAGCTGACAGAATTAAGAAAATAATTCAGGAAGCCGCTGAAAAGGTCTATTCCAAGTGAAGTAGCGATATCTCCTTTATTCTCCCGCAAACTACCACTTTTTTGATTTATGAAGGCAAATCTATTTCCAAACCAATTTGGTGTGTTTGTTATTTTTGGTTTATTCTCCAAGATTCAAATGTTAGTATAAGGAAGTATATTGAACCAGCAAT
>JAFGGM010000078.1 GCA_016930555.1 Candidatus Bathyarchaeum sp. | reverse complement strand
CGAAAAACTGAGCTTAGAGATTAACAAAACTTAGGTCAGGAAAGCATTAGAAACTTATTCCGTTTAATGTACTAGATGATTTCAAAGGAGATACAAGAGTGGCAGAAATAGGTTACACTGGGTATATCAGCAAACTATCCGAGATACTGAATCAATCATATGAAAGTTTGAATACCCACGCCGCAGTTGTTGTGCTCATTAGAGCAGCCCATCAGGGCTTTCAGCTTTTGATTGTGAAAAGGGCTGAGAATGCAGGTGATCCATGGTCAGGACAGACCGCACTTCCTGGAGGAAAAAGGAGCTTTGTAGACCAAAACCTTAAGGAGACTGTTGTAAGGGAGACTTTGGAAGAAACTGGCATCAATCTTCATGTAGGTTGCCGCTTTCTTGGGGCAATGGAGCCTTTGACATCAACACAGAAGCCTGGAATTAAAATTCTTCCCTTTGTTGTCCTCCAAGATAAGAAACAAACAATAAGCCTGAATGAGGAGTTAACTGAATATTTTTGGGCACCCCTGGCAGAGTTCGCCAAAAACAAGGGAACAGTTAAATTCGGTGTAGATGAACATCCCGCTTACATCATAAAAAGTCAAGTTGTTTGGGGACTAACCTACAGAATACTGGACAAACTTCTTGCACCCCTCTATTTGTAGCTGTTGACGGCAACGGAAACGCGTCTCAAGCACTCCATTGCTGTCTCATATGTTGGATACCCTTTTAGTCCACATTCAGGTCCCGCATACAGAACCCTTTCAGTACCAAAGTGGCCAACCACATTAGCTAGCCTGCGTTTCATTGTGTCCACTGTTTCAAGAAAGCTGTCAGGGTTAAGTCGTTTATGTTTGATGTCTGTCCAAGCGTCAGCAACCCTTTCGTTTAAGTCTGGTTCAGCCAGTTTTTCTTGTGAGTCTGCGGTAATCTTTTCTTTAATTAGCTTGTCAAAGTCGTTAATTGTTATGCTGGCTTTCAGAAACTTGTCTCTTGATTCCAGCCGTTCTCCAGTTGTTTTCATGGTGACTAGGGGGTCATCAACATGGGAATCAATTACGTCTAAGTAGTCAGCTTCCCAGAAAAGGGAGTTTGATGTGCTGTGAAGATGAATCATTGTTTGAGCTTTCTTGGCTTTGATTTTGCGAAAAATGGTCTCCCAAGAATTCAGAAGGTTTTCTCTTCCACTAGAACCAAAATCTGTTAACGGGTCATCCATCAACCCGAAGGATGGTTCATCTACAGAAACCAAACTTGTTTTGGCGTGTTTGTTGCTGAAGAGGTTCTGTTCAAGCAGTTCGGCGATAACATTTCCAAGTCTACTGAATATTCCTTCGTCCCTGTACGAGAAAAATGAGGCAAGAGTATATGGACCTGTAACACAAACCCTAACTTCGAAAGGTTGCCCTGCATGCTCCTGAATCGTTTGAGCGTTCCTTTCTAGAGCAAAAACTTCGGCAATCCTGCTTCTAATCGGATTCAAAGAGGGAAGTGCCGTCTCTAAGTAGCCTCCACTAATCTTCTCTATTCCTTCCATCATGGACAGAAACATCTCGTTCATGTCCCTGAATTGGGGATAATTCGGAACTTCGATGCCAACTCGAATTTTGTCAAGAAAACTTTCAACAACCTGCTTCTCGAACTGTTCAGCTAACTCATCTTTTTGGTTTAGGCTGAAACGATTTGCTCCCTCAAGAAACAGTTCAGAACTGCCAACGTTGGGTAAGCTGCCCGAATCACTTGTCTTTATTTTCAGATGTTTCCCTCTTTTCACATGTTTCTACTATGAAGCTGATTTAAAATGTTGCCACCCTCGAGCTTCAATAACGACAGTTTTTTCATCTGTTTCCAGCAAAATCTGCTTCTTTTCAGTGACCCACCCCAGTTTGGTCAGATTTCCTCCTACAGTTTCTACAGCTTTTTGTGCAGTTTGCCAGAGCTTAGGCTTAACTGTCACCAGCAGTTCATATTCTTCTCCCCCATACAAAGCTAATTCCAGTGGATCAAAACCATGAAATTCTGCGAACCTTTCTGCTTCAGGCGCTATCGAAACCTTGTTAAGACAGAAACCCACATTACTTGCTTGAGTAAGTTCATGGAGACTCCATGCTAATCCATCGCTGGAATCTATAGAGGCTGTTGCTGCCTTGGATTGAGCCAGAGCCGCGCCCTCTTTGACTCTTGCTTTTGGCATGAGAACTGACTCAACAAGCTCTTCACTGTTTTTGGGTGCTAAAAGACCATTCATAAGAATCTTTAGTCCAGCTGCTGTTTTTCCGAACGAGCCCGTTGTTGCCAAGTAGTCTCCCGGTTCTGCGCCGCTACGTTTGATGAGATGATTTTTATGGCATACTCCCAGTGCCATGCAGCTAATTACTAGGTCAGAAGCTTCGTTGGTGTCTCCCCCTACTATGTAGGTATTGTATTCGCGGGCTCCAGCGTTCAATCCATTGCCTATCTGTTGAATATCTGTTTTTGTTATGTTTGGAGGTACTCCGATAGAAGCTAAGATAACTTGGGGTTGTACTCCCTTTGCTGCTAGGTCGCTTATGTTCATTATTACTGTTTTGCGGGCGGCTTGCCAGAGGGTCATGGTTTTTGGGACATCTGTTTTTCTGACAAGCATGTCCATATTTATTACTGCAAGTTTGTTTGTTCCAAGGTCTACTGCTGAGGCATCGTCTCCGAAGGGAAGCTGCATATTAGGCATTTGGTCTAGGCATTCTAGAATTAGTTCGATGATTTTTCTTTCACCCAACTTCTTTGCGGATCTCACTTCGGAACCTCTGCAGGTACTATTTGTTTCTGGGAATCTTAAGAGTACCTGTTAAAGAGCAGTTGATGCAGCCGTAACATAAGAATTAGTTTGTCAGTAGACCCGGAAGGAAATTGGTTAAATTTTGAAAAAGCTTTTTATAGTTTATGGGGCGCTCAAAGTAACAGAAATTCGGTCAAAGGTTAAAAGAGATGATTATTGTGGCTATTTCTATTGTTGAAGGGACAATGTTTACAAATGCTCATATGCCCTGTAGTAATTTTGACGCAACCAAAAGTGGAGAGAAAATGCAATGAAGAAATCTATGACTGCGTTTTTACTGTGTATATTTGTAGTCTCGTTATGTGCAGTCAATATGCAGCCTGCACAATCACAAAGTCTTGGTACCGTTTTCATTGATAGTGATGGAACTGTCTATTCTACAGCTAATGTTACTGTTCCAATTCAACAAGATGGAACCGTATACACCTTCACAGACGACCTTGTTGTTTCCACATTTGGAGTTTTGCGTAGCAACATTGTAGTTGATGGAGCAGGTTTTACTCTTTCAGGGTCAGGCGAAGCAGGTATAGATCTTTCATACGCAAACAATGTAACAATCGAGAATGTCTACATTGCTGGCGTGTTCCTTGATGGAATCTATCTTTCAGAATCGTCATCTAACACGATTACTGGGTGCACCATAGAAAGCAACGGTAACGGAATCAGCCTATATGACACTTCGTACAACAACATCACTGGCAACTTCATAAGAGGCAACGACGTTGGCATTTATTTGCTGGAGAGTTCAGATAACCTATTCAGAGATAACCAGTTGGATAACATTCATGACATCTCTGTTTATGGCACTGCCCATTCGAATTTTGTTAACGACATGGATGATTCAAACACAATCAGTGGCGGCAAAAAAGTCTACTATTTGGTAGAT
>JAFGGM010000077.1 GCA_016930555.1 Candidatus Bathyarchaeum sp. | reverse complement strand
TCCATAGAAGCCGCAAAATCCCCCCAGAATGTGCGAAGCCCGTTTCTTAGCCATTCTAAGTTTAGTCGCTTTCATGCCATACTCTTTGTTGTTGTAGTAAGCAGCCAGCAGGACGGCGGGCACAAGATAATGATGTTCTGGTCCATGCATTTTATTACTAGGGTTTCTCATCAGCGTCAAAGCAAGCTCCAGCGGGTCTTCTGATTCGCTGGAAGGACAGTAGTTCTCTATTAGGTCCATGGCGGGTAGGCTATGACATCTGTCGCAAACATAATGCCCATTTTTGCATTTTACATTCGAATCACAGGCTTGTTTACAGTAGGAGCACTCTAGTTTTGCTGGCTCCTTTACGTAGACCAGTTCTTCTCCGCAAATTAGGCACCCAGTTTTATGATCTGCAGCCATTCACATTCATCATCCTGACTTATCAGAGAGTAATAGAACAACTGCATTAACTTTTGTGTGCTTCTACCTGGACACTAACTATTTTTCCTCGTAATTCAGGAGAAACGTCTATGGTGTAGGGTTTCTGAGAAACAACCTTAACTTTCTTGAATCCTGCTTATGAAATTTTTTCAGGTAATCACTCTTTTCTATGGCGCCAGCGATCCATTCTGCCCAAGCATCAAAACTGTTCTTGACGTCCTCAGGCAAGTTACCTTCTGTGACAAGGTCAGAAACCATAAGTCTTCCATCGGGCTTCAGAACACGATATGCTTCCTTAAACACCTTCAGCTTGTCTGGAGCCAAATCAATCACGCTGTTGCTGATGATAACGTCCACAGTTCCAGTCTCCAACAGGCAGATTCTCTATTTCTTCTAGACGAAACTCAACATTTTTGCGTGCGCGGCAGCAGAAAGAAAAATGCCGTAACCCAACACCATGACCTTCTTTTTACCCACTCGATCAAATGTTATTTTCATTAATGGTGTATTTTCTCCACTTATAACATAGTGTAGATGTAATTAGCAGAATAGATAGAAGAGTGGCGCCCTGGTCGGGATTTGAACCCGAGTCGGGCGGGCGACAGCCGCCTATACTAGACCGGACTATACTACCAGGGCACTCATTTCCCTAAAAAGATAGGGGCTTCTACTTAAGGTTTTCATTCTACGGAGATGTAACGGAAAAATGTTGTGTTTCAAGTTTAGCTTAATGTGACAGTATGAGGTGTTTAGTTTTGTGTAGAAAAATGTAGCCGAAATTTGGAGCATAAAACATCAAAGGAAGGTTGTATTGGTGCTATCAATTGCTTTGCAGAATTTTTGATACTGAGGGCTCCCGCACAAGCTTGATATGCAGTGCAACTTTAACTTTTAGTGAACCTAAGTGTAGGGTTTCGGGTATGAGAATATGTTGAGTCCAGGTCTAATTGAAGCCTTAGGCCAAATACTGACGGGGTTAAAGTGTATCGGAGATGGTTTAACATTTCTGATAGGCTTCATCTTGGATAATATTGGGGTTGCTGTTTCTCAACAGATGATTCAGATGGCAACGATTATGATTCTTCTCGCTGTTGTTTGGAAGATGGGCTCAAAACTCACCAGTTCCATATTCTGGTTTTTCATTGTAGCACAGGCAATGAGCTTCATGGGCGCCATCTAAGTAAGCAAACTGGATAAACTACAATCTGCTACTCTAATCGTTTACAAGTTTCAGGATTTCTTTTATGTCAGGCTCAACAGATATCGGTGTGTTGGCAAACCTGTTTTTGGGATTAAAGTGGTAATCCACTATTGCCGTTGTGTCCTTAAGGATGTGACCAGTTGAAATTCCGACCACACTCTCGTCTGCACCGATTATGCCCTGCTCCACCAGTTTCTTAGTTCCTGCCACTGTTGCAGCTGAAGCGGGTTCACATCCGAAGCCATTCTTGCTTACCATAGCCATAGCATCCATTATGAGTTCATCAGAAACTTTTGCTACAACGCCATCAGTGAACTCTAGGGTTCGTACAGCTTTCTTCAGGTTCACAGGCTTAAGAATCTCGATTGCGCTTGCTCTTGTTTTAGCTTTGATACCTTTTCGGTCCACTTCGCTGTAGTAGTCGTCTATGATGTCGTTATCGATGTCCCCATTGTTCCATCTTAGCCCATGTTCATTATAGAGGTCAGACAAGGTAGGCGCACCCTCCGCAACAACAACAGCCATCCGTGGCTTCTTCCGTATCCAACCATATTCATAAAGTTCCATGAAGGCCTTCCCGAAAGCGGACGTGTTACCTAAGTTTCCTCCAGGAAATACAATCCAGTCAGGAACTTCCCAACGCAGATAATCAAGCATCCGGAACATCATGGTTTTTTGACCTTCAAGACGGAAAGAGTTCAAGGAATTAACTACATAGATTCCGCTTTTCTTTGAAAGAGCCTGCACCATAGCCATAGCAACATCGAAGTCTCCATTAACTTGCAAAACCTTAGCGCCATAGGCTAGGGACTGCGCAAGCTTACCTTTGGCAATTTTTCCTGCCCCAACAAGAATCACAGCACCCATATCCAATTCATTTGCCGCAAATGCTGCTGCAGAGCTTGAAGTGTTGCCAGTGGAGGCGCAAACAACCTTTTTTGCTCCAACCATCCTTGCATGGGTGAAAGCGGTTGCCATTCCGTTGTCTTTGAAAGACCCTGTTGGGTTATCTCCCTCGAACTGGAGCCAAATGTTTCCAGTTTTTACTCCAACATACTCGGCGACTCGGGTCAAATGAAAGGGCTTTGTTTTTCCTTCAGCGCCATCTAAAGAGACCAGTTTTCTGCTGTAACTAGAAGAATCTTCTGTGTCTATTCCTGCGAAATTTATCAGTTCGCGGTATCGCCAGACTCCACTTTCATCAAATATGTTTTGTTTGTGGTTTAGGCGTTCACTGAAGGTTTGTTGCAGACTTTTTGGGAAGTCTCCTTTATATCGTACGTCAAGAAGTTCGCCACACTCACATCGAGTTCTCTGTTCGTTGATGTTGTATTTTTTTCCGCAACTAGGAACAATACATTGTTGCCAGCTTTCTGTCTTCATGAAAACTCAATCTTCCGAATTCTCTTTTATAGTTAACTTTGTTTCCATTAACCCGAGTCAAAGTGTACACTCAACAGAACACAGCAAAGCTCTTAAATGTTGTACGATAAATGTCGCGCTATTATGGCCTCAAGAGACGATGCTTCACAGGCTGAGGGGGTTCCTATCGTCCTTACTGGCTCAGCCACAGACATGAGCGACTTCAAACTCAGTCCCTTCCGAGCATTTACAGGAGGATTTCCCACAGCCATTATCCCAAGATTTGTCCTTAGAAGATACTGGTATCCAAGAGTTCCCAAAAATGGGAATGATGCAGCCAAGTTTGCACCCTACGGAATGCGAAAGATTGAGTCTGCTTTGATAAGGGAATTTGGCGAGCAGTCAGTAGCGGTGGTGCATCCATATAATCTGGAGAAGTTTGTGGGACCAGCAACAAAAGTCATCGGGATATCGTCGATGGAGCCAGCTGGAACAGGCTTTGTCAGCCGAACATACACATCTCTTGTGGGCTTTGGTGGTGAACCTGTTGCTGCAGCAGAATTCAGAGATCTTATCATGAAGCCGATTCTAAGGAAGTGGGGTGCCAAAATAATTCTTGGTGGCTCAGGGGCATGGCAGATTCACAGGGCAAAGCTACAAAAAGAATATGGAATAGACTGCATTGTCATGGGTGAAGGTGAAAAAACTGCTTTAGAGCTTTTTCGAAAAGCCCTCAATGGGAATGAACTCCCAAAAGTTGTTGAGACTGAGCCTCCGGAGCCAGAGCAGATTTGCTGCATCATTAATCCGTCACTTTTTGGAACTGTGGAGATTACTCGGGGTTGTGGTCGCGGGTGCAAGTTCTGTTCGCCTATGATGAGGGGGCGTTACTCCTTCCCGTTAGACCACATAGTCAACGAGGTTGAGTTGAATGCGAAAAATGGATCAAGAATGATAATTTTGGCGAGTGAAGACATCTTTTTGTACCAATGTGACAACAAGTTTTTGCCAAACCATGAAGCAATTGTTAAGTTAATCAAATCAATCGCTGCTGTCCCAGGAGTAGAGTTTATTCAGCCAGCTCATGCAGCCTTGGCGCCTGTTGTCTATGACCCAGGAATCGTTGAAGAGATTGGACAGGTTTTATATGACAAAGCATATTGGGTCACTAATGACACGCGTCACAGCTCAGTTGAGGTCGGCATAGAAACAGGAAGTGTCAAGCTAATGAAAAAGTACATGCCAGGCAAGATGCTTCCATATCAACCTGAAGAATGGCATGATGTTGTGACACAGGCAGTTGAAATAATGAACGAAAATCACATTTGGCCTTTGGCAACATTGATTGTTGGTTTGCCTGGAGAAACTGATAAGGACACGATTGAGACCCTTGAACTGTTGGACAAACTGAAACACAACAGATTGTTCTATGTACCTTTACTGTTCACTTCAGAAGAAGACTGCATGCTTAGAGAAGCGCGGCACATGGACCTCAAATATTTAACGCAACTCCAATGGGAACTTCTAGCCACATGCTGGAGACACAACCTCAAATTTTTTGCACCAGACTACACCCAATGGCCAGCAAAGTTTGTGACAATGTTTTCGTACGTGCTCTATTACAGATGGAAGCATGGAAGAAAAGCTTTAGGTCCACTAATGAAGCTTGCAGGAATGACCGTCGACTATTCATAAGTGTCTAGGAGTTGCCTGCTTTCACGCCTAAATAAAACGGGTAACATTAAAGCTGGACTTTTGACAAGATATTATTTGTGGCTAAGGAGCTATGAAAAGCAAATGAAAACTCTTGTCCTCTCTGAAGAAGATATTAAACAATTGCTCTCACTTGAGGAAGTTATAGGTGCAGTTGAATCAGCATTTAGAATGAAGGGGTTAGGGTATGCCCAAATGCCGCCTAAACAGTACCTTTTTCTGAACAAATATAACGGCGACATAAGAACAATGCCCGCATACCTTGAAGAAACTGATGCAATAACCGTAAAAGTTGTAAATTCTCATCCTGAAAACCAAAAAAGATATGGATTGCCTACGGTCATGGCAACAATAATACTTGTTGACCCAAAAACTGGAGCACCAGAAGCAATAATGGGAGGAACACGAATCACTGCCCTGAGAACAGCTGCAGCGGGAGCAGTTGCAGCCAAGTATCTTGCTAATCCAAACCTGAAAACAGTCGGCATTGTAGGCGCAGGAGTACAGGCGAGAACACAACTATTGGGTCTTCAGCAGGTGTTCAAGACGATTGAGGAAGTAAGAGTTTGGGACTTGGCTGAGAAAGCTTCGGTGCAGTATGTTGAAGAGATGAAAACGAAGGGAAATCAGGGGTCAATATGTTCTGTTAAAAATGTTAGGGATGCTGTGAAGGGGGCTGAAATTGTCGTAACTGCGACGCCCTCAAGAGAACCTTTGGTTTCTGTGGAATGGATAGATGCGGGCACACACATCAATTGTATAGGCGCAGACGCGCCCGGTAAACAAGAGTTGGACCCAAACATTCTGCTTAAATCAAAAATTGTTGTGGACGACTGGAACCAAAGTTTCCACGGCGGCGAAATCAACGTTCCATTCGCAAAAGGAATAATCAAAAAAGAGGACATTTGGAGTGACATATCCGAAATAGTGGCTGGACTAAAACAAGGAAGAATGTCACCAAACGAAATCACAGTATTCACATCAACAGGACTCGCAATACAGGACGCTGCGACAGCCAAAATCGCGTATAAAAAAGCGCTTCAACAAAAAATGGGCAAAAAAATCGACATGCTTAATGTTTGAAGCAAGTGGCGGGTCCGAGGGGAATTGAACCCCTGACCCCCGGGTTAAAAGCCCGGTGCTTTGGGCGCAAGTTGCTCTGCCTTGCTAAGCTACGGACCCTTTTCCATCCTTTTGGGATATGGGATAAAATTAAGGCTTTCTATTCTCCTCTGGAAACCAGAAGAGGTATCAAAAAAAAGTTTTGAAAAAGAAAAAGTGAAGGGAAGACAGGTTTGCTATTCTTAGTCGCTTAAACTTCGTCCCAAGTCTTTTCAAGATATTTCAGGGAGAAGGGTTTCACCATTCTTTCTTCGCCAGTCGTCATAAGAAAACTCTGAAGGCCCTGGAGATCTTCAGCCCACTCAGTTTTCAGGTTGTCTATGAAACTAGAATAACCCGAGTAGTTCTTGTGAAAAGAGATTACTGCATAGTCCATTCCCATTCCTTCGCCATTTGCTGTGAAAATAACATTGGGGTTCTTTGCAGCCCACTTCTTTGCTTTTTCAGTCGATTCTTTTGCTGCTTTGGCTTTTACGAAGGTCATGGCCATAATTTCGAATCCAAGTTCGGTCCAGTCAGGGATAACTGTGTAGTCTACTATTGCGGTCTTCTCTAGTCGCTGTCTCATTCGTGTTATGGTTGGTTGTGAAACTCCTATGATTTTAGCGATTTCCCTGTCGCTTCTCTTTGCATTTTTCATAAGCTCAAACAGAAGTTTGAGCATTCTTTTCTTCATCATGGCTACAGATTCACAATGAGGCTGGATATAAACATTATGCATAAATGATTGGTGTCTATGTGACTTAAATAGAAATATATAGTGTAAAGTTTTTATTACATAACTTAAATCGGGGGTAATAATGCTCACTTTATGGATTTAGAGCATTTATTCATTCATTGAATCAGAATTGCATATAAAATATTCAAATCCGAAAACAAGAAGACCGAAAAAGTTACAAAGTAAACTTTTCTCCACCGGTGAGAATACGCTCCAGGGCAGAACTGAGGCTAATCAGTCCCTCATTCGTTTTCCCAGAAACAGGTATCAACTCAAACTCCAAACCCAGACCATAAATCGCACGCATCATATCTCTGCTGAGAAGCATTCTTGTGCCATTCAACTTATCTTCAATTACAGCTTCAAGGGCATCAGGGTCAGCAGGCCATTCCAGGATGCGTTTAGCCTCTTCAGGAGGAAGAAGGTCACACTTTGAGAGTACATGCAGTTGTGGAAAGAAGAAGCGGTTGTAGACTGCGGCAGAAAGGAACATGTTCGAGACGTAGTTGAGGGGATTGAAGGAGAAGACAGAATCAAAGAGGTAAAGTATGGCTTTTTGTTCCTTTGTTAACTCGTTTGCGATGTAGGGTCCGCTAGCTCGGAAAGCGAACAGTTCCATTTGTCCCGGAGTATCCACGAGTACTACATCGGCTTGGAGTTCTTCAATTTCTCTTCCGATTCTTTCAGCTTCTTCTGCTATCAGGTCAGCTGCTAGGATTAGGGCGCCGTTAGGTCCAAGATTGTATTCGTCCATGATTTGGTTGAGTTCTATGGAGTTGCGTATGTCAATGTCGGGTCCATACGGCAAATTCACGACGCCTGGGTCCAAGTTTACAGTTATCGCCTTTTGTCTATTATTTTTGAGCCACTCACTGTAGGTGGCTGTAAGAAGAGATTTTCCAGACCCAGCTGTCCCAAGAATAAACACTACGACCATACAAACACCTTAACGCAACGGGAAGCGTGTGAACCTCCATACACCCACTTGGATAATATAGTTTTTGTCTGCTTTTTCGAAGTCTTTGGTCACTTCAGGTTTATGATTTTAAGGCTTTGATTTTTCCTCCCTTTCCCTGAATCAGTTCCGTAAGCTCAAGGAGGGCTTTGCTGACACACCTTCTGGCAGTGTTAGAGTCTTTGGCTGTTGTGGATAGATGGAATTCTATGCGCGGAAACCTTTCTGTGCCTTTTGGGTGAGACTTGATGTAAACGTGAGGGTTTCCATGCATCACCTTATCGATGAGAGGCGCCATCTCCGACTCCATAACCTTAGATGATTCTATGGTTATTTCAAAAAAAGTCACGCCATGGGCAGCCTGTTTCAGCAAAGGAGCAACTGACTCGTCAAATATGCT
This sequence comes from Candidatus Bathyarchaeum sp., assembly GCA_016930555.1. Classification (GTDB taxonomy): domain Archaea; phylum Thermoproteota; class Bathyarchaeia; order Bathyarchaeales; family Bathyarchaeaceae; genus Bathyarchaeum. Next base: position 15,018 of record JAFGGM010000077.1, on the reverse strand, counting down.
TTTCATCTCGGAAGGGACTCCAGGAAGAGCGATTATAGTAACGTTCTGATGTTCTGCGGTTACTGCAGGGGCTGTTCCGATTGGATTTGGCAGGGGTTTGGACCCGTCTGGAAGCTTAGCCATTTTCACTCGATGAGGAGTCAAATCAGTTGCCTCCATCCTGCCTTCCTGCGCGTAGTTGAGGTACTTCTCCTTAACCATCCTCAAAGCCTCTTCGTTGACTTCGATTCCTGTGTCTAAGGCCTTAGCTAGTCCTTCCAAGGTTTTGTCGTCAAAGGTTGGACCTAACCCGCCTGTGGTCAAAATGAAAACGGGACTGCGTTCAATTGCCTCAGTTATAACAAGGGAGATTTCGTTGATGTCATCGCTCACAACTGTAACGCGTCGAGTGTTTAAGCCCAGGGTGGTGATTCTTTTGGTTAGCCATTGAGCGTTTGTGTTCAATGTTTTGCCTATGAGAAGTTCATTTCCGACGCAGATTATTTCTACATACTGATTCATGGGAAAATCTACCTGAGACAACTTGTTACTAAATTGAATTTGAGGTGTAATAACTGCTTTGTTCATAGGCGAACTTGGGATAAAAAGCATGTTATCTACATTTTTGTCAAAACGTTACGTTCATGTCAATTCTATTTTTTCTTGCCGAGCCACCACTTCAGGTAATCCTTTCTCGCTTGTTGGCGCTGGTCCTCTTCAGTCTCGAATTGGGGTCTTTGTTTTTCTCGCAATTCGTATAGTTCTTGAGGAGTGAGAGAAAGGCCGCAGCTCTTGCAAACATAACATTTTGTACGGGATACATATTGTAGTTCGCCGCCGCATTCAGGACAGTATCGCATGGTATTCGCCTTTTCCCTTGTTGTTCCACTGTTACTATATAAAGGTAGATGTTAGGAAAACGATTTTGAGCACAACTTAACGCGAAAGCTTCTGAAGTAAACAGTGTTGACGGTTCATGTAATAAAATTGGTTAATCCTGCCTCTTTAGCCAGTTCGATGGCACAATACCTTTCCTTTTCTGTGAGCTTCCTCTGTAGCTCAGGCACTTCATGGCTTTTCCATTCTGGATGATACTGGAACATCAAGTTTACACGAATCCAGTCTCCAAGGTTTTTAGCTATCCAGTTCAAGACAGGTTTTGTGCAGCACTCAAGATGCCTAGGTAACACCAATACTCGGATAATTAGGTCTCCATACTTCTTAGCATACAGTTGGTTTCGAGTGCAGGATATCCAGTAGTCTGGAGCGTCCGAAATCTTTTCAGCGCAATCTTCGGGTCCATACTTGAAGTCGAGAAGATACACATCTGCGAATCCAGCAAGCAGCTTAGCTGTTTCTAGGCTGTAGTAGGAGTTGGAGTTCCATACCACAGGTACATTCACGTCTACATGCTTGAAGGTTTTAAGCCACTGGGGAAGCCATGAAGTAGGGTCTCCGCCCACAAGATTGACGTTTCTGCAACCGTCCTTTCGAAGCCGGTTAACCATCTCTGCCAGTTGCTTGGGTTCGCAGATTTTTCCTGGCTCGAACCATTGGGATATTCTCCAGTTTTGGCAATGTAAGCATCTTAGCGTACAACCTGAAGTGAATATTGTGCCGGAGGGAACAAGTTCAGGTTCTTCGCCCATGTGAGGAAATATCGTTGATACTTTAATTTGGGTTCCACATCTGCAGTAACCTAATTCTCCTTCTAGCCTGTTGGTGCCACATCTGCGAGTGCAGAGACAACAGTTTTCGAGGATGCGATTCGCTATTTCTGTTTTCAGGTCAAGAAAGGATTGTTCTGGAGCAGGTAAGTCTTCTAGGAATTTTTCGCGGGTATCAATCATTTTTTCCAGGTCACCGAATTCTTCGGTGAGTTGTGTATGCAGTTTCCATAATTCAGGGAGGGAATGGCTTTTGTTGAAGTTGGTAGGCAATTTTTTAGCGATAAGGAATTTCGCGGGTTTATCGTTTTCCATAACATCAAAATATCGTGCTAAGCTAGCTCGAGCCTTCTTGTCCCTGAGAACTGCTGTTGCGTCAGGTCTCCAGCTTCTCCACATAACGTTTCGTCCACAAAAACTTTGGATAGCATCAAATTTATTTTTACTGTACTTATTTAGGAAAACATAGTTGTTAGTTACTACAAGAGAGGAAAAACATTGTTCTCACCTGAATACTTTTACATCTATCCTAAGCATCCCTTCGATTTTGAATTGAATTGCAGCGTTTTTGGTTTTAACAAACCGATGCCAGAAGTCTTCGAAGATGGAGTTTGGAGGCGAGCAATACGGTTAGAGGGGGGCAAGCTGATTCCTGTTACATTATGGTCAATAGGCACCATCGATGAGCCAAAAATTCAGGTAAAAACATTTCAAACGGCCACTAAACAAGAGAAAGAGGAACTGCAAAAGAAGCTGGATGAGATTTTTTCTTTCAGCCAAGACTTAACCAGCTTCTATGCATTCATGGACAAGGACCCAGTTCTAAAGGAATTGAAACTGAAGTTTTATGGATTAAAGGCTGGAAGTATTGGAACTACAGTATTCGAGAGCATTATCAAGTCAATAATCCAGCAGCAGATTTCGATACGAGTAGCTTTCTCGATTACAAACAAGATGGTAAGCAAATTCAGCGAAAAAATTGAAACAGAGGGAACCATCTACTACGATTTCCCGACCCCAAAACAGCTTTCCGAATCAACTCTTCAGGAGATAAGGCACTGTGGAGTAAGCTGGAAAAAAGCAGAATACATCAAAGGAATAGCTGACAAAACCGCAGAAGGCGAATTTGACCCTGAAAGTTTAAGGTCACGCTCAAACGAGGAGGTGGTTGAGACCCTGAAAAAGTTTCGGGGAGTAGGAACATGGACTGCCGAGATGGTGTTGGCCACAGGCCTGAAACGAGGAGCCACTGTTCCTGCGGGAGACCTTGGGGTCAGGAGAACATTCACGAAACTTTACTCTGAAAACAAGATACTCTCAGAGGCTGAAGTGCGCAAGATAGCAGAGCAATGGGGAGAATTCACGAAAGACCTCGTGTTTTACATAACCTGCATCGAAAGAGTATAGAACTACAGGAAAATTTTTGTCTCAGTTAAATTCATATGCGATTTCGCTAAACTAAACTGTGCGCTATCAAAGAAGGATACATAAAATGAAAAAAACCTCTCAAGTTTCAGGCTTCTACAAGCTGTCTCCAGAAAAACGACTGAAGTTTGTAAAGGACTTTGCAGACTTATCCAACGAAGAAACAAAAATTCTTCAGTCAACAGGGGCTTTAGAGATGGAACTGGCAGACCGTATGATCGAAAATGTGGTGGGAACATTCCCTTTGCCTCTGGGAATCGCCATGAATTTTTTCATAAACAATCGAGATTACATAATACCAATGGCAATTGAGGAGCCATCGGTGGTTGCGGCAGCCACCTACGCGGCGAAGATGGCGCGAAAAAAGGGAGGATTCTTCACCAGCAGCACTGACCCAGTGATGATTGGCCAAATACAAGCCGTGAACATCCAAGACCCGTTCGCAGCAAAAATGAAGATTCTGTCAGCCAAAAAGGAGATTCTACAGAAAGCCAACGAAATGGATCCAATGTTGGTCTCTGTCGGAGGAGGCGCCAAAGACCTAGAAGTGAAAGTAATAGACACATTGTCTGGTCCCATGGTAATAACAGAACTCCATGTTGACTGCAGGGACGCTATGGGCGCCAACGCAGTGAACACAATGGCTGAAGCAGTTGCCCCCATGATTGAACGATTAACTGGAGGTAGAGTATATCTGCGGATAATCTCGAATCTTGCTGTGAAGCGTCTGGCAAGGGCATGGACAGTCATAGCAAAAGAAGAGTTGGGCGGAACAGAGGTTGTTGATGGCATAGTGGAGGCCTACAATTTTGCAGCTGCAGACCCATACAGAGCAGCAACCCACAACAAAGGCATCCTGAATGGCATAATCGGTGTGGTCATGGCAACAGGCAATGATCACCGTGCCATAGAAGCTGGAGCCCACGCCTATGCAGTAAAAAATGGAAAATATGGCACTCTTTCGTATTGGGAAAAGAACAGTGATGGCGACTTGGTAGGCTCAATCGAGTTACCCATGGCTGTAGGGCTCATAGGCGGAGCAACAAAGGTGCATCCAACCGCAAAAGTGGCAATCAAGATTTTGGGCGTAAAAACTGCCAACGAACTGGGCGAAGTGATGGCTGCCGTGGGCTTGGCTCAGAACCTTGGTGCCTTACGTGCATTGGCTCATGAGGGAATACAGAGGGGACACATGTCTTTGCATGCCCGAAACGTAGCAATCACAGCCGGAGCGGCAGGACCGCTGATTGACATGATTGTTGAACGTATGGTTTCAGAGCGTAAAGTGCGGATGGACAGGGCAAAAGAGTTGCTGGAAGAATACAAGAAGAAGGGAAAATTGTGATAGTTGTTCCTGGTCCAGCCTCTCCGAGTTTGGGGAAAATAATTGCTAAAAAATTGAATGCCCAAGTTATTTCTGTTAATCTCAAACAATTTCCTGATGGAGAATATTGTCTCCGTTTCCAGGGTAAATTAGATGGTGAAGAAGTGGTTGTGGTTCAGTCCACTGGACCGCCACAGGATACAAATGTGTTGCAGCTTTTGTTGATGCTTGACGCAGCTAAGGAGATGGGAGCAACAAAAGTAACCGCTGTAGTGCCGTACTTGGCTTTTGCCAGACAAGACAAACGGTTTCTATCAGGAGAAGTAATCAGCGCCGAAACCCTCGTCAAACTTATTCAAGCATGCGGATCTGACCGATTCATAACCGTCAACATCCACTCCGAAAACACACTAAAATGTTTCAGGATTCCAACAGAAAACCTTTCAGCCATTACATCCCTTGCAGAATATTTCAAAAACAGAGGACTGAATGGAGCATTCTCGTTATCTCCAGACAAAGGAGCAATTAAGTGGGCTGAGGAAGCTGACAAGGTTCTTGGCGGAGGATGTGGCTGGCTAAAGAAGGAGCGCGACCGCTACACAGGTGAGATTCAGGTGGAAGAAAAAAGTCTTAACGTGAAGGACCGAGACGTGATTGTTTTCGATGACATAATCAGCACTGGCGGAACCATAGCCCGAGCAGTAAAGATGTTGAAGACCCAAGGAGCACGAAGAGTCTATGCTGCTTGCGTGCATCCGTTGCTGATAGGCGAAGCAACACAGAAGATTCTACAGAATGGTGCTGAAGAAATCGTTGGAACCGACAGCATCCCAACATCCGTAAGAACAGTCTCTCTTGCTCCATTGATTGCGGAGGCGCTAGCCAGATAGGTGCCAACCCAAGTGGCAAAACATTTTTTTCTGCTTTCAGGCATACACCAAACCCTTCCCATCGCAGAAGTGCAGGCTATTTTAGAGGCAGAGGATTACAGGTATAAGATTTTGGAGAATTTGACTCAGGTTTTGCGCCTTGAAGTTGACCCAGAAAGTATAAAGGCAATCCAGTCTAGATCTGCGTACACTAGAGTGTGCTGCCAAGAAATATTTAGTTGCGGCGCCAACCTCTCTGAAATCTTTGATTGCATACGTTCTGCTTCTTTGGACAATTTTATCGGAGAGGAGAGTTTTGCTGTTAGAGTTAGGCGCATAATGGGTGTTGCTCCTGAGATTGATCGTGTTGATTTAGAACGGAAACTCGGAGAGCAGATATATGAATTAGGAAAGAAAGTTGATTTGTCGAATCCAGGGATAACTTTCTTCGGCGTCCTGACGGACAACAAGTTCATTTTTGGATTAAAGACAGCAGAAATAATCCCGAAACCATTTTCTGAGAGAAGACCCAGAATGCGACCTTTCTTTCATCCCACAGCCATGCAAGCTCAATTAGCGCGGGTTATGGTGAATTTGGCTCAACCAAAAAAGGGTGACCTAGTTTTAGACCCATTTTGTGGGGCCGCAGGAATACTTGTAGAAGCAGGATTAATAGGATGCAGGGTTCTGGGTTTTGATGCGAAGCCCCACATGCTACGGGGAGGACACAAAAACCTTCAACATTATGGCATAGAACATGGGGTGGCAGTAGCTGATGCACGGTATCCTCCAGTAAAAGAGGCAGACTGTATCGTCACTGACCCCCCTTATGGCAGATCAGCAAGCACTCTAGGAACAAGCACCAGACTTATCGTTGAAGACTTTCTTCCTGTAGTCAGTGACAGGATTCCGAAGGGCAGAAGAATTTGTATGGCAGCTCCCCAAACAACAAAAATTGCTGAGGTGGGCGAAGGGGCGGGTTTCAAGCATATTGAGTCCCATTTTGTTTTTGTTCACGGAACCTTGACAAGAGAAATCGTGGTTTTCGAGAAAACTTGAAGGCGTAACCAAAATAACTGAACGGAATATAATCTACTGGGAGGAACAGAGGACTCTGACAGACTTGCATGTAATCTTTTTGGGAACAGGAGGAAGCATACCCACACCCAAGAGGGGACTGTCAGCCATTGCAGTTCGAAGAAAAAATGAACTTTTGCTGTTTGATTGCGGCGAAGGTACCCAACGGCAGATGATTCAGGCGGGAGTCGGTTTTCACCGAGAAGCAAAAATTTTTGTTACTCACATGCACGGCGACCATGTTCTGGGTTTGCCTGGGTTACTTCAGACTATGTCACTGTTAGGCAGAAAGAAGAAGCTGGAGATTTATGGACCACAGGGAATTGAGGCTTTTGTTGAGGCAATGAATCGGACTGTTCGTTTCTCTCTTACATTTCCTCTTAAAGTTACAGAAGTAGAGGCGGGCTTGGTCTGCGAAGAAAAAGAATACACTGTTTACGCTGTCCAATCAAACCATTTAGACAGCAGCCTAGCCTACGCTTTAGTTGAGAAGTTGCGTTCCGGAAGATTCAGCCCACAAAAAGCCAGAAGGCAGGGAGTTCCTGAGGGACAGTTATGGGGAAAGCTTCAACAAGGCTTGTCAGTTTCGCTTGCAAACGGAAAAAAGGTAGAGCCTGAAATGATTTTAGGTCCAGCCCGTCCCGGAAGAAAAATTGTTTATAGCGGAGACACTGGGCAGTCTGAGAACATTGTAAAATTAGCTGAGAAGGCTGACCTGCTGATTCATGAAGCTACTTTTGAGGATGAGTTGACTGAAAGGGCAGTGGAGGATGGTCATTCAACGCCCAGTATGGCAGCGGAAACTGCAAAAAAGGCTGGGGTGAAACGGTTGGTTTTGACTCACATCAGTGCTAGATATAAAGATGCGGGGCTGTTGTTGGGACAGGCAAGGAAGATATTCGTTAATACTGATGTTGCAGAAGATTTTATGCGGTTAGAGCTTCCTCTCCAAGATTAGACGAAGAGTCGGCGCAATGTCTGAACGCTTTCTTCTATGTAGTCTGTTGATTCAATAACAATCAGGTTGCTGTAGTCCAAATCTTTGACCAGTTTAGCAAAGTCTGTCCAGTTAATGTTGCCGTGTCCTATTCCCCGATGCAAGTCGTTGGTTCCATCATTGTCACTAACGTGCATGTGAATAATCTTCGCCGAGAACTGTTCGATGAAATCCTGAATCTGATTGTTTATGTTTGCGTGGGCTACATCTAATACCATGCCAATTTCATCATTTAACTCGTTATAGAATCTGTGAAAATCGTCCACATTTTTCATTAGAGAAGGAAAAGGTTCAGGAGTATTCTCGATGGCGATTTCAACTCCTTCGTTTCGGGCAACCCGTAGAAGGGCACGGACAGACTCCAGATGAAGTTGCCAATCCTCATCGGGGTAGAAGTGGCTGAGACCTGTTTTGGAGCCTGGATGAAACAGCCATAGGTGGCAATCTAACTGTCCTGCAAGAACAATCGATTTTGTTAACCGCTTCAGGACTGCATGCCGCAAGGATGGATCGGGAGTGGCTATGTTTATCCCTGCCCAAGGTGCATGGACTACAAAGTCTAGGTTGTGGGTTTCTGCAGTTTTTTTCAGGATTTTTACGCGTCGTTTGTTTAGTGTGTGTAATCCTTCGTCAGGCACTTCTATGTACTTCACAGGAACTGTGGATAAGTGTTTCAGCATGGAATTGAAGGGTTCAGCTAAGCAGTAGAGCATTGACAAGGCGATTTTTGGTTTAGCCATTGTAACACACTTCATTTATGGCGTGAATGCGAAAGAGGCTTTTTTGTGGGTCGTGGCGTGAGCCATTTGATTAGTTCCCGTGGGTTGCTGCAGCTGATTTGTACACTTATAGGTCCTAGAGGCGATTCTGCAGTTTTCTGGGAAAAAGATACGTGGTTTGCGTACGCGACCTGCTTGTTCAAGTAGAATGTCACTGAGTCGTTGTCCATTCCGCCTAGGAGAACTTTTCGGGCAGCTGCCCGAATCCGTTCTCTGGCAAGGATGTTGCGGAATGTGGAGAGGCCTGCTGTTCCTGTGGTGTTGGCTATGAGGAGTTGTCCCCATTTTCTGGATTCAACCTTAAATGCTACTGTTCCTAAGATGTTTTGCACTGCCTGTTTTACTTTTTCTAGGTCTTCGGTAGGGTTTACTTCCACTTCCACGTGAACAGATATGTTATTCATCCCTCTAGAATCTCCTTAAGGACCTGTTTGATTCGAGTATTTAATTTAGTGAAGGTTCCCTCATTCACTATCATATGATCTGCGGTGGCGATTACGTCACCCATTCCAACGCCGAGCTCTCTTAGGTCCCTTTCCATGAAGGTTTCCCAGTCTTGAGGGTCGTCGCTTCGTTTCCTTCTGAATAGTCGCTGGTACCTAGTTTTTGGGGATGCATGGAGGGCAACTAGAACAAATTTTGGAAAATGCGTCTTGAATAAATTGACTTCAGGGAGGCTGCGGATGCCGTCGACGCCGACTATGCGTTCTGTTGCCTTCTCCAGTTTGGGGATGCATCGTTTGGCTATGGCTGCAGGTCCATCTGCTGCCCTAAGGTTAAGCATTAATGTTCCCAAGTTCTCAGGTGTTGGCTCAAGGTTTCTTATTTTGGCTTCTTCTCTGATTACATCACCCATTGTAACGGTATGGTAACACATTTTTGTGAGGACTCTTCGGAAGGCTGCCTTGCCAGACCCAGGCATTCCAGCCACCGCCACAATAATCTTGTCCTTCAACCTGAAATCCACCCAATTGCACAACATCATAAAAGGTCAACTGAAAGTTATAAAACAGTCGCTGGCAACCTGAAATTAGGTCACAACCCAGAAAGTTGGAGTTAAAAAAAAATGTTTAGGCTGAAAAAATGGCTTGCTTTTGACGTAGTTCTACTGTCTCAGAAAGAGTTCACAAAACGTGCATTCCACTGACTAACTGAAGATGGAACACAGGTAGACTAGACACTTAGCAGGAGTTTCGTTGTTTCAAGTTTAGTCGGTCGAAGTTGTCTACCAGTTTAGATACTTCATGTGTGGCTAAGACGTTTTATTGAATCCATTGTGCATTGGTTTCCTAAGCATTTATGCAGAAAATCTTTGGCAGTTTGTTTGATTTAGCTCGTATTAAGACAAGCTATGTATTACACCTTATATTTCTATTCGGAATCCAACTAAAAAACAAATGGAGTGCAACAAAGTTTATCTAGTAAAATTAGCATATTTATTATTGTATTTTTTCTTTAAACAGCTAAAAGGGGAAGAAGCTCACAGAATCTAGAGTCGCTGTGCGCTCATGCGCAAAATCTGGAAACTGGCGCAAACTCGATTCTGGCGCTAAAGGCGCCCAAACGGGCAACTGCTCCTTCTTGGTAAGCATAAGCCCCAAGGCTTGCCAAGTTTCCCCCTTTTTTATCTTTTATCACCTTTGGGCTATGGATCAAGTTATTAAAAAGTGTATAAGAGATTATAGTTAACTGTTAAGCAGTTTATGAGGCTCTTGTAATGTCGGGAACTATTCGAGCTTTCTTCTCCTTTGATATTGAAGATCAGACCATAATGAGGCGACTGTTACAAGTTCAGGGCATGCTCATTAACAGTGGTGCAGACTTAAAGAGCGTTAAGCCCCAGAACATCCACTTGACAATCAGGTTCCTGGGAGACATATCCCCAAACATGGTGGACGCTATCTATCAAGAAATGAAACAAATCACTTTTCCTCCCTTCACTGTAGAACTCAAGGGCTTAGGCGCCTTCCCAAAGCTACACTATCCCCGAGTTGTCTGGGCTGGAATCACAAAAGGCGCAGACGAACTAAAGGATGTTTTTGGGCAGCTGGAGCCACGCCTCAGAGGCTTGGGCTTCAAACCTGACACTAAAGGCTTCAGTCCCCACCTGACAATAGCACGGGTGAGAACTGGAAGAAACAAAGCCCAACTCGTCAAAGTCATACATGAACTGGAGAACTACGAGTTCGGAACTGTCAAGGCTGAATGCCTAAGACTGAAAAAAAGCGACTTGACTCCCAGAGGGCCAATCTATTCGACTTTAAGAGAGGTTTGCGGCAGCTGAAGAGGAGTTGCTATGACTTCTTCCCTTAAACAAATATGTGCTCAAGTTCTGAAACGAGTTACCCCCAGCGAAAGCGAACAAAAAAAGGTTCAGAAATTAGCCAAAGAGTTGACAGAGGAAGTGGAGAAAGCTGCGAAAGAACAGGGTGTTGAGATTGAGGTTCGGGTGGAGGGGTCAGTGGCTAAAAACACTTGGCTTAGCGACTACCCCGAAATAGATGTCTTTATGCAAGTTCCAACAACAATCTCCAAAGATGCTTTCGGAACAGTCTTTCTGGATATCGCAAAAAAAGCCACTGAAGGCTACACTCCGATTGAACGGTTTGCAGAGCATCCCTATCTTGAGGTAGTGGTTGAGGGCGTTTACGTGAATGTTGTTCCCTGCTACAAGGTTAAACAGGGTAAGTGGATAAGTGCTACAGACAGGACACCATTCCACACGAATTACATCAAGCCACTACTGAATGAACAAATGAGCCAAGAAGTAAGGTTGCTAAAGCGGTTCATGAGGGGTGTGGGTGTTTACGGGGCAGAAATCAAAGTTGGAGGGTTCAGTGGTTACCTTTGCGAGCTTCTTGTCTTGAACTATGGGTCCTTTTCTGAAGTTTTACGGTCTGCCATAGACTGGAAAGACAGAACAATCATAGATTTTCAGAAGCATTACAAACGAGAAGTTGATGCCGAGAAACTGTTTGATGAACCTCTAGTCATGGTGGATCCAGTTGACAAGAGAAGAAATGTTGCAGCTGCAGTAAGAAAAGACAGATACGTCGAGTTCATTGCCGCTTCCAGGGAATTCATGAAAACCCCAAACATGAACTTCTTTTATCCACAGGAAACAGAAGCCCTGGAATCTACAGAAGTGGTCAACAAAATCAAATCTAGAGGTTCCACACTCGTATTCATCAGCTTCAATGGAGCCGTTACCGTACCCGATGTTCTCTGGGGACAACTATACAAGAATAAAAGGGCATTAAGGAAACTGATTGTCCAACATGATTTCACAGTTCTTGGTGATGTGGTCTGGAGCAATGAAAAGGGCTTGAACATTTTCATCTTTGAAGTGGAAAACCGTTTTCTTCCAAACATGAAACGGCATCTTGGTCCCTCACTAAAAATGAAGCAGGAATGTGAAAACTTTCTACAGAAACATCTGGGAGCGGACTCCACTGTTTCTGGACCCCGCCTAGAGGACGGACGCTGGCTAGTCGACGTAAAAAGGAAGCACACTGACGTGGTTGAGCTGCTAAAAGAAAAACGGGGAAATGGTGTAGCTGAAATTGTTACCGAGGCTGCCGCTGGCTCATTAGAAGTCATGGTGAACGACGAAATCTTGAAGCAGTATTCCAGCAACCCAGAGTTTGCAAAATTCTTTACAGAATACCTTGATGGAAAGCCAAGATGGCTAGTAGGCGTATAGGTTGCCGTAAGGGCGGGAAGAAACAGGAATAAGTTTGTTGAATTTGTTCTCCAAGATTTTTTCAGCATCCAAATCGTAGTAGCCACAGAACTCTTCAACCAGACCCTTGAGCAGTAGGGTATCTTCTTCGGTAAGGTCGGTAATCGTAACTTCTTCTCCCACGTGACGAACTTCACCTCGGATGAACATTTTTCCGCCATGCATTCCAGTTCCCACGAACCGAGCGTTATGACGTATTTCGCCCTTCATGTTAAGCCCCAGCACCACCAGCACCCCTCCAGCCATATACTCTCCAAGAAAATCTTGGGCAGTTCCACCAATCACTATGATGGGACGTTTGCTAACGTATTCTTTCATGTGTATTCCAACGCGGTATCCAGCATCGTCCCTGATGAAAATCTTGCCACCCCTCATAGAATGCCCAACCAAGTCACCGGCGCGTCCATGAACAACTATTTGCCCATGGTCCATAGTGTTTCCGCAGGCGTCCTGCACGTTTCCGTGGACAGTAATGTTTGCGCCGTTCATGAAGGCTCCTAAGTCGTTGCCTGGAGTTCCGTATATGTCGATCCTTAGATGGTTGTCAAGATTGGTGCCGATGTAGCGTTGACCGTAAACGTTGCAGATTTGGATCTTTTCTATTCCTTCACTGTCCAGACTCCTAAGGAGACTGTTCAGGTCCCGATAGTATATTCCAGTTGCATCAATAAGTGCCGATTTATCTTTTCGAATCAAACTCTCGGCTAATTTGCCTTTTTCACATGTAGTTACCATCTTTCTAGTCACCTACCATTCTTACTCCTAAGATTTCCAATTCCTTGTCAGTCAAGCCTACGCCCCGGAGAACCAAACGGTTACCCCGCACGCTCTCGATGGCGTTTATGCCCATTCCCCCCATCATCTCCATGATTTCTAGGCTCCAGCCACGAAGAAGACCCGCAAGTCTTTTCGCGCCAATGTCAGGATTAATCCTCTTGGTCAACCAAAGATCAGTGGTTGCTATACCCCAAGGACACTTTCCAGTGTAGCATTTCTGGCACACAGTGCAACCTAACGAAACTAGGGCAGCAGTGGCAATATAACATGCGTCGGCTCCTAAAGCTATAGCCTTGAGTACGTCAGCACTGCTTTTGATTCCGCCCGCAGCGATGACAGAGGCTTTGTTTCGTATTCCTTCGTCCCGTAGCCGCTGGTCCACTGCCGCAAGAGCCATTTCGATGGGGATTCCAACGTTGTCCCGTGTTATTCTGGGCGCAGCTCCTGTTCCACCTCTTATGCCATCCAACACTACAGCATCTGCGCCAGCTCTTACTATGCCGCTGGCTATGGCTGCCGCGTTATGTACTGCAGCAATCTTCACGAAGACAGGTTTTGTGTAGTCTGTGGCTTCTTTCAGGGCATAAATCAGCTGTCTCAGGTCTTCGATTGAGTAGATGTCATGCTGTGGCGCAGGAGATAGGGCGTCTGTTCCAAGGGGAATCATTCGGGTTTTGGAGATTTCTTCGGTTACTTTTTCGCCTGGCAGATGACCGCCTATGCCAGGCTTTGCTCCTTGTCCAATCTTGATTTCGATTGCTGCACCAGCGTCTAAGTAGTCGGGGTGTACTCCGAAACGTCCTGACGCGACTTGAACTATGACGTGGTCGCCGTACTTGTATAGGCTTTTTTCGAGTCCTCCTTCTCCTGTGTTGTAAAAGGTGCCTGCTTCGGTGGCTGCTCGAGCTAATGATTTGTGAACGTTTATGCTGATTGAGCCATAGGACATGGCTGAGAACATGATTGGGGTTTCAAGTTGTAGTTGAGGAGCCAGTTTGGTCTTCAATATAATGCCGTCGCCTTTGACTGTTTCTAGGTCAAGTTTGTCAGGTTTTGAGCCGATATAGGTTCTCAGTTCCATCGGTTCTCTCAGGGGGTCAATTGATGGGTTTGTGACTTGGCTTGCGTTTATCAGAAGCCTGTCCCAGTATGTTAGGTTGGGTTTGTCGCATCCCATTCCAGTGAGAACAACGCCTCCGGTTTCAGCCTGTTTTTTTATTCCAGTAAGGACTTCTTGTGTCCAGTTAGCGTTTGACCGGTAGTGATTCGGGTTCGGACGTATTGTTATGGCTTGAGTTGGACAGAAGGTGGCGCACCGCTGGCAGTTCACGCAGTTCTCACTTTTGCTGAGCATGCAGTCGTCTTCTTCATCGTAGCAGTGTGTGTCGTAGCTGCATTGGTTTACACAGACTTTGCATCGGATACATCGGTCTGGGTCACGTTCTACAATGTATTCTGGGCAAACATAGCTTTTCATTCGCCATAAACCTCCCGTGCTAGAATATCCACAGCTCTCTTTGATTCGAGTCGTCCTATCACAGGTTCGCCGCCTCTTGGGCTCCAAACCCTGTCCAGTGATTGTGAAACTAGCCGTATTGCAGCTTCTTCAGATGACAGAAATAGGTAATTGCCCTTCTCTGCTGCAGTGAGGGGACGAAGTTTAATCCTGTCTGTAAGTCCGATCATTTCGCCTTCATGAGCGACTATGATGGTGAAAGGTCCGTTCATTAAGAGACTGCCGTATGTCTGTCGTAGAGCTGTCATGGCAATCTTATTTTTGGGTTTCATTGTTTTGATTTCTGACCATAGGGGTGGAGCAAGAATCTGGGAGACGAGCTCGATGGGCAAGTTCTGCCGTCTCATGAGTAGGTCAAAGGCGTAAGCCAGTACTTCTGTGTCAGTTTGCATGGTACATTTGTATCCGAACATCTCCAAGTACCGTTTGTTGATGCCGTAGGAGGAGATCTCTCCGTTGTGAACGACAGTCCAGTCTAGGATGTTAAAGGGGTGAGCTCCTCCCCACCAGCCTGGAGTGTTTGTTGGGAAACGTCCATGGCAGGTCCACATGTAACCCTTGTAATCTTCTAGACAGAAGTATTCTGCTACATCCTCTGGGAAGCCGACTCCCTTGAAGACGCCCATGTTCTTTCCGCTTGAGAAAACGAAGGCTTTCCCAGTTTCCGTGTTGATTCGCATAACGTTCTCAATGATATAATCATTAACCGTTTTCGTCTTAGCTCTAGATTTTTTGGGTTGAAGGAAGTAACGCCACATGATAGGCGGGTCTCTGACGTTGGCTGGCTGAGTTGGCATCTCCTCTTCGTTGAGGATATTAAAGCTGTCGTTGAGCAGGCGGTCCGTCTTCCTTTTTGCATCCCTGTC
>JAFGGM010000076.1 GCA_016930555.1 Candidatus Bathyarchaeum sp. | reverse complement strand
TGGCGTGACCGTGAGCCAGTAATGGATATAGTTGAGCGAATAACGGGCAACCGTTTGATGAGCGGATTTAACACAATTGGCGGAGTAAGACGTGACATAGACCCGAACACTGTCGAGAAGACCTTGCAGATGATCAAAGCTGTTAGGAAACGGGCTATTTTCTACAAGAACGTATTCGAAGAAGACGCCACATTAAGGCTGAGAACCGAAGGCATCGGCGTGTTAACCAAAGAAGATGCCCTGAAGTTGTGTGTTGTTGGACCCGTTCTCAGAGGCTCAGGAGTTGCTTCTGACGTCCGAAAAGATGACCCTTATGCAGCTTATGAAGAAATTCCTTTCAATGTCATAAGCTACGATGAATGCGACACATGGGCTCGGTTGATGGTCAGAGCAGAAGAGGTGCTAGAAAGCCTAAATATAATAGAATATGCTCTCGGTCACCTTCCCAGTGGACGCTTGCGTGTTAGGGTTCAACGAAAAATACCTGAAGGCGAAGCCGTCAGCCGCGTTGAAGCTCCAAGAGGCGAACTCATCCATTACGTCAAAAGTGATGGAACAGCCTACCCTTACCGAGTTAAGGTTAGATCCCCCACACTAGCAAACCTTCTGGCCTTTCCCGACATGATACGAGGCGGATACATCGCCGACATTCCTTCAGTAATGGGAAGCCTAGACCCATGCTTCTCTTGCACAGACCGCATGGCATTCATTGACACAAAGAAAAATCAAAACTGGCACTGGAGCCTTGACGACGTAAACACTTCCAAAAACAGAAAGGCGCTGAGCTAACGATGGCTATTGACCTAATCTTTTTTGTGAGGGCGTTAATATTTCCAGGGTTCCTTTTTCTTCTGGCTCTTGTACTCTTTTTCGACTGGTTTGAAAGAAAGATTGCCGCCAGATTTCAGAACCGCATGGGTCCCTCATACGCTGGTCCCTTTGGCATTTTGCAGCCCATCGCCGATTACATTAAACTGTTTTCGAAAGAAGACATAACTCCAAAACAGACGAACAAGCTGCTTTTTGTGTTTGGACCCCTTCTTGCTTTTTCTCTTTTTGTCTTTGCGCTTTTTTATTTCCCGTTTGATGGCTCAAACGTGATTTTGGGTTCAAGTTTTGAAGGAGATTTGCTTCTAGTTCTGCTTCTGCTAACGCTTGCTAACTTTGGCATTTTTCTTTCTGGATGGGCTTCTTTGAATCCTTACAGCGGTATTGGAGCAACCCGAGTTCTAACTCAGTTTCTTGGATATGACATTCCTCTTATTATTCTCGCGATTGGTCCAGCTTTTCTATCAAAAAGCTTGTCTATCGTGAATATTGCAGCGAGCCAAATCATTCCCTTTGCTCTGTTGACTCCTTGGTCTTGTGCCCTGTTTATTCTGGTTCTGCAGGCTGAGCTTGAGAAAGATCCCTTTGATATTCCTCATGCAGAAACCGAAATTGTGGGTGGCTACGAAACAGAGTACAGCGGAAGAAAACTGGCTTTCATAAAGCTTTCAGAAGATTTCCAGTTCTTGATTGGCGCTTCCCTTGTAACTGTTCTGTTTTTGGGTGGTCCTCATGGACCCATGCCCTTTGGTCCTGTTGAGTTCTGGTATGTTTTCTGGTTTATAGTCAAAACACTTGGGGTAGTGTTCGTTTTTGAGTATATTGGAAACGTGGCTGCACGTCTGCGGATAGACCAAGTTGTGCATGGCAACTGGGAACTGTTGATTCCTTTGTCTGTTCTGTCTCTTGCTCTTACAGTAATTATTGAACCACTGTTGAGGTCAGTGATTGGCTAAAAAAGGGGGAAAAAGTGTGGCTAAAAAACGAAGACGCTTACCCGCGCTGATAAAAGACATGGGTGCATGCATGTTTAAAAAACCCTTCACTCAGCAATATCCCTTTGTTAAGGTGGAGGCTCCTGAAGGCTACCGAGGTAGACACACTTTTTATCCTGAAAAATGTATCAGTTGCGGACTGTGTGAACGAGACTGCCCAGCCAATGCCATAGAACTTATTGAAGTTTCTGGAAAACGGATGCCCCACTTTTACCTTGACCGCTGCATATTCTGTTACCTATGTGAAGAAGGCTGCCCCAGACAGGCAATAACACTCTCCAAAAATTTTGAGATGTCAACAACAGAAACCAAAGAACTGCTTGTGACCCCAAAAGAATTTATCTCCAAACCTAAAGCAACTTCAGAAGAGGGAAAAGAGAATGTGGCTTGAAACTATCCTAGCTATTGGCATGGTAATTTCTGCGGTCTTCGCAATATACCTGAAGGAAACCGTGTCTTCAGTATTATCTCTGAGCACGATGATGATTCTGCTTTCACTGCTTTACTTCAACATGAATGCTCCCTTCGCTGCAATCTTTCAGTTAGCATTAGGTGCTGGAACTTCAGCGATTTTTCTGCTTGCCGGAGATTCGTTAACCAAAAGAAGTAATGAAAAAACATCCAAGAAAACCCTTCTTATGGTGCTAGTAATTTCTGCATTTCTTTCTGTCCCCTTACTCGTTGGAACTGTGGTACCCCAATCTTTCATTCAGACTGCTGAGTTTTCGCTTTCCATTGCTTTATGGGATTTGAGGGCGATTGATGTCCTTGCTCAAGGTTTAGTTGTTTTGACTGCAGCGCTTGGTGTGGTGATCCTTTTGAAGGAGGAACGGAGGCGAAACTAGATGGACTACATTATACTGTCTGTCACGATTTTGGCGATTGGAATAGTTGGCTTGGTTACAAAGCATGACCTGATAAAAATGCTGATTGCCATAGAAATGATAACCGCAGCCGCAACAATGAATTTTGTTGTTTTTGGTTCATTAATGAACGACTCTTTAGGTCAAGCCTTCTCGATTCTTGCCCTGTCAGTTGACGCCTGCGTAACAGCTGTGGCACTCGCACTTGCCATCACGATCTTCAAAAAACTGAAAATCCGAGACGTTAGAGACCTGTCGGAGCAAACCGAAGAGGAATCTCCAACTGTGGAGGAGAGCTAACATGCTGATTCCGGGTGAGTACGCTGCATGGCTCTGTTGGGCAATTCCCTTCGCAGGCTCATTGTTTGTGCCTTTAGTTGCCAAACTTCGCCGTAAAAATGTTGG
>JAFGGM010000075.1 GCA_016930555.1 Candidatus Bathyarchaeum sp. | reverse complement strand
CCGACATATCATCCATTGAAGCTTCTGTCAAAAAGATAGTCGCTGACGTTAGAACCAAGGGCGATAAAGCCCTGCTAATATATACAGAAAAGTTCGACAAGGTACGCCTAACAGCATCAAAACTGAAAGTCAACGAGAAAGAAATCAAGGAAGCATACAAGAAACTAGAAAAAAGCCAGATCACAGCCTTGAAGACGGCTGCAGAAAACATTGCCAGCTTCCACAAGAAACAGCTCAGAGCCAAATGGACAATGGAAATCGCGGAGGGTGCAACCCTTGGGCAGGTCACCCGACCCTTAGCATCTGTTGGAGTTTATGTTCCTGGAGGAAAGGCAGCATATCCATCTTCGGTGCTGATGTGTGCCGTGCCCGCCAAGGTGGCTGGAGTCAAAAAAATTGTTGTTTGTTCGCCACCCGGAAAGGTTGGAGATGTTGATGCGGCTCTTTTGGTTGCAGCGGATATTGCTGGAGTGAGCGAATTTTATCGGGTTGGGGGAGCTCAAGCCATAGCTGCGATGGCGTACGGTACAAGTATTGTACCAAACGTGGATAAAATTGTGGGACCGGGAAACGTTTTCGTGACAGCCGCAAAACTGGAAGTAAGCAGGGACGTGGCTATAGATGTTCCAGCTGGACCAAGCGAAGTGTTAGTAATCGCAGACGAAACAGGAAACACCTCTTTCATTGCTTCTGACCTCCTCGCTCAAGCAGAACACGACCCTCAAGCCTGGGCAGTTCTGCTAACAACATCGAAAACATTAGCAACGGCAGTCAAAGAGGAAGTTTACATGCAGATGAAAACTCTGTCTAGAAAAGAAATTATCAACTCATCTATACAAGAGCGGGGGTTGATAGTGACAGTCAACAGCATTGAAGACGCTGTTCGTTACTCAAACATGATTGCCCCTGAGCACCTGCAAATCCAAACCAAAAATCCCCCACAAGTCCTTGACAAGATTAAAAACGCGGGGGCGATCTTCTTGGGAAGTTATTCGCCAGTGGCTTTTGGTGATTACTCGTCAGGGTTGAATCATGTTCTTCCTACGGCAGGGTACGCAAGAATTTACTCTGGTCTTTCCAGCCAAGATTTCGTTAAGACAATGAATTTCATTCAGTGCAGCAAAGAAGGCTACAGGAAACTGAAAGAGACAGCTGTTACCATCGCAGAAATGGAGGGCTTCGATGCCCACTTAAAATCAATCACCGCTAGAGATGAGGAAAAAAAGTGAAAATCGAAGATATTGTTCAAAAAGAAGTCAAAAACATTTCCTGCTACGAAGTCAAAACAATTCTTGGACAAAAAAGCCAAGAAAAGATTGCCAAGATGAACCTGAACGAAAATTTTGCTATACCAAACGATACAATAGAAAAATTGTTGCTTGATGCCTGCCGAAGCATTGACGTTCGTGCGTATCCGCCACCAAGGGGTAAATTAGCCAGCAAAGCCATTTCCAGTTTCCTTGGCTTCAGCGAATCTGAGATTTCTGTGGCGAATGGTGCAGATGAAATCATGGATTTGCTCATGAAAGTGTTTGTCCGAAAAAGGTCGAAAGTCATTACTGTTGAGCCATCGTTTCCAATGTACACCTTCTTTACAGAACTGTATGGAGGCAGCACAGTTCCTGTGTTGCTCAGACCAGACTTCAGCTTGGATGTTGATGCCATACTGCAGAAGGCAGACAAGAACACCCGATTGCTTTTTGTTTGCTCACCAAACAATCCAACAGGTAATCAGTTCCAAGAAGCGGAGATCAAGAGGCTGTTGCAGGAATTCAATGGTGTCGTGGTTGTGGATGAAGCATACGTTGACTTCGCTGAAGGGTCGGTCATTAACTGGGTGAGAGATTATGACAATCTTGTGGTTTTGCGAAGCTTTTCGAAGGCTTTCGGTTTAGCTGGATTACGCCTCGGCTACCTTATTTCAAGCACATCCATCGTGAAGTATGTTCAGAGGGTTGTGGGACCATTCAATGTGAACTCAGTAACCCAACAAACCATAGCCTTGGCTCTAGAAAAATGGAGCTACTTCAAGAAACAAATCAAGTATGTAGTCAATGAACGGGAATGGCTGATGAAGAACCTACAGCAAATTGATGGAGTAAAACCTTATTCTTCAGACACGAACTTTATCCTGTTCAAAGTAACCAAACCTCACCTCACCTCTGCAACAGTAACTGAACGAATGGAAACCAGAAACGTGCTGATAAAAGAAAGGGGACACTTGCCGCTCCTAGAGAATTGTATACGCGTCACTGTTGGAAACCGTGACATGAACGAAACCTTCCTTTCTGCCCTAAAAGAAAGCTTGGAGGAATAGTCCCAATGTATTACAGGCTGATGAACAGGGAAAGGCAGGTTTACGTTAGAGCAGATGCTGAAGAGGCTCTTCGTGGAATAGAAAAAATAATCTTTGACTTCGATGGGGTCCTTGTCCAAACAAGTCAATCCTATCGCCAGACAATAATAGAGGTTGTTGACTACTACTTCATGGAAGTTCTGGGGTTTACAGCCGAAAAAGGCAAGCTTGCTACTTTGCAGGATATTCAAAAATTCAAGGACACTGGATTATACAACAATGACTGGAAACTCTCCTACGCTTTTATCACATACTACCTAACCCTTATAATGAAGGAACTTGAACAAAAAGGTGCCCTCAAAGAATTCATCGACAGATTCTATAATCTCCAATTCACTGACATCCGAAGCTTCATCACATCCCTCAAGGGAGTCAAGGACTTTCTTGAGTGTTACGAAGTGAACATGATAGACTTTGCCAACCTGAAGGACAACGGTGCCACAAACTTGGATGTGTTCCTAACAAAAAACCAAGCTGAAAAACCGCTTCTTATCAAAAGGTTGGCGCCATATGACCTTGAGAAGCCTGACCTCTTGAAGAGATTATTTGAGGAAATCTATTTGGGGAAAGACTTGTTCACTAAAATATATGGTACACCATCAGTCTTCAACTTTGGCAACAGCCTCATAGACGTAGAAGAGTTCATCCCCACAAAGAAGACAATGGATTTGCTTCGCAAACAGTTTGGCTCCCTCGGAATATATTCTGGAAGACCCAAACCCCAAGGCATGTATATCCTAGAAAAATATGATTATATAGGATACTTTGAGGAACAAGAATCTGTGTTCCTTGGAGACCTCCTGAAATCTGAGGAGGAAATGGAACGGCTTGGAAAACCAGATCCCACGCTCTTCATGAAATTAGTAAAGAAAATGGTAGGCAATGAAACTGGTGTAGCTTATGTGGGGGATGGCATTGCAGATGCCTTGCTTGTTGAAAAAGCAAAAGCTATGGGACAAAAAAACCTAACTTTTCTGGGTGTCGTGTCCTCGTCAGAGGATTCAAATAAGCTTTTTACTGAATACACTAAACATGGAGTTGACGCAGTAATTACGGACATAAATGACATTCCATACATACTCAAAAGTTTGGGAAGTGGTTGAAATGAGAAAAGTGAAGGTTAAAAGAAAAACCAAAGAAGTTGACATAACCTTGCAGCTGGATGTCGATGGAAAAGGAAACGCAGATGTGGAAACAGGCATCAAGTTTCTTGACCATATGCTGTTGACTCTAGCCAAGCATGGTCTCTTTGATATGAAAGTTAAAGCAGAAGGAGACTTAGTGCACCACATCAGCGAGGACGTAGCCTTGGTTCTAGGCGAAGCACTACAGAAAGTGGTTGCTGAAGGAAAAGGCATCAAACGATTTGGGTCAGCCTACGTTCCCATGGACGAATCCTTGGCAAGAGCTACAATAGACCTTGGTGGAAGACCATACTCAATCAGAAACCTCAGACTGATGCAATCTCAGGTTGAAGACATGAAAACCGAGGACATAGAGCACTTTTTTGACTCCCTAGCTCAAGCCATGAAAGCAAACATGCACATAACTGTCATCTACGGCAGTAACGAGCACCACAAAATAGAGGCAGCAGTAAAAGCGGTAGCCCTTGCGTTACGGCAGGCATTGACAGCGGAGCCGAGAATCGGAGATCAGGTTCCAAGCGCAAAGGGGGTTCTGTAGAATACCTCAAGTGGCTGTTGTGAACTATGGCGTGGGAAACCTGAGAAGCATCAGGAGAGGGCTCGAAAAATCTGGAGCAGCCGTGAAGATTACCCACAACCCAACGGATTTGCTCAGATCTGATGCCATAGTTCTTCCTGGCGTTGGCGCCTTTGCTCCTGCAGTAAAAAACATGGCGCCCATAGCTGACATTGTAGCGGAGGCAATGAAGAATGGAAAACCTATTCTTGGAGTCTGCTTGGGGCTTCAGCTTCTCTTTACACGGAGTAGCGAAGGCGGATCAGTGAAAGGACTGGATTTCATTTCAGGAGACATCGTCAAGTTGCCTGACACTGTGAAAACTCCTCAGATGGGATGGAACACACTTAACATAGAACAGTCTCATCCGCTGCTTGAGGGAGTTAAAGACAGTTGTTACGTCTATTTCGTTCACTCATATTACCCAAAACCAATAGACTCGGCTGTTGTAGTGGCAACTACAGAATATGGGGTCAGGTTTGCTTCGATGATTGCAAAAAAGAACCTGTTAGCGACCCAGTTTCACCCTGAGAAAAGCAGTAAAACTGGATTAACGATGCTGAAGAATTTTGTGAGGATCATGAAGAGGTAACAACGATGATAGTTATCCCGGCCGTCGACATTATGAATGGTAAATGTGTTCGGCTTGTCAGAGGAGACCCTGAGAAAAGCACAGTCTACTACGAGAATCCAGTAGAGGCTGCTCAGCTACTGGAAAATCAGGGTGCGGAGCTTATTCATCTAATAGACTTGGATGCTGCCCTTGGTTCTGGACAGAACATTGAAACAATCAAAAAGATACTCAAGAACATTAGTGTGAATGTGCAGATTGGCGGAGGAATCAGAACGTTAGAGATGGCTGATGCTCTGCTGAACCTGGGCGCATATCGTGTAATCTTTGGAACAGCCGCTGTCAAGAATCCCTTACTAATAGAAGAGGCAGTCAAAAAACACGACTCAGAAAGCATTACCGTAGCCATAGACGAAAAAGACGGAAAAGTGGCTGTTCACGGATGGCAAAACAAATCCGAAAAAGGTTACTTGGACTTCGCTCGCTCCTTCGAAAAGATGGGAGTCGGCGCCCTAATCTTCACGCCAATTAGTGTGGATGGAACCTTGAATGGACCAGAAATAGAAAAAACCGTGAAACTAGTGAAAACAGTGAATGTTCCAGTTATTGCTTCCGGTGGCGTAGCTAGGCTTGAAGACTTGGTTGCCTTGACTGGGACTGGAGTGGAAGGTGTTGTGATTGGCACTGCACTTTACGAAAAAAAGTTTACTCTTGAAGAGGCTTTGGAGGCTGTAAAAAGATGTTAGCTAAACGGATTGTGCCCTGCCTTGATGTTATGAATGGACAGGTTGTAAAGGGCGTACAGTTTGTGAACCTGAAAGTTGAGGGCGAACCGCCTGAGCTTGCTGCAGATTATGAGGAACAGGGAGCAGATGAGATAGTTTTCTTGGACATAACCGCTTCATACGAAAAAAGAGATACCACCCTTGAGGTTGTGAAAAAAACTGCCGACATGATTTCTATTCCCTTAACTGTGGGCGGAGGAATCAGGTGTATCACTGACATTCAGAATGTTCTCTCCAGCGGCGCAGACAAGGTTTCTGTAAACACTGCAGCAATAAGGGCTCCTAATCTTGTGAAGGAGTCAGCTGATGTTTTTGGTAGCCAATGTATTGTTGTTGCTATAGACGCGAAACGAGTCTATGTGGACAGTGACTTGACTGACAAGACGGTTGTAGATACAACCAAAGGAAAATGCTGGTGGGAAGTCTATGTTGAAGGCGGAAGAGTGCCCACAGGAATAGATGCTATGACTTGGGCTAAAAAAGTCAAAGATTTGGGTGCAGGGGAGCTGCTCCCAACGAGCATGGATTGCGACGGAGTGCAAACGGGTTATGACCTAGAGTTGACGCGAACAATGAGCCAAATAACGAATCTGCCTATAATTGCGAGTGGAGGCGCTGGAAACCTTGAGCACATCTATGAGGTATTGACTGCAGGAGACGCTGACGCTGCATTAGCTGCCTCCATATTTCATCGTTCTCAATATTCTGTGGGAGAAGTTAAAAGATACCTCGCAGACAAAGGAGTGACCATGCGCCTAGTTTAACAAAGGGTTGAAATATCTAATGCTGAAGTTTACCAAAAGTAAAATTGAAGCTTTCATACAAAAAGTGGACTTCAAGAAAGGAAACGGTCTTGTTCCCGCCATTGTTCAGGACGCGTCAACCAACAAGGTTTTGATGCAGGCTTACATGAATGAAGAAGCTTTGCGATTGACTCTGGCTAGCGGTAAAACTCATTTCTGGAGCAGAACCAAGGGCAGAATATGGATGAAAGGCGAAGAGTCTGGGCACTATTCGCTGGTGCAAAATGCATTTCTGGATTGTGACAACGATGCGATTCTGTTTAAGGTTCAGCAGGTAGGTCCAGTCTGTCACACCGGTGAGGAATCATGCTTCTTCAAGCCCATAGAAACAGAAGATAACCAAGCTGTTGATGCAAAGATGCTTGAACGACTTTTTGAGGTCATAAAAGAGCGGATTCAAAACCCAAGCGAAAAATCGTATGTTTCCCGTTTAACTAGCAAGGGAGAGGATGCTGTTCTCCAGAAAATTGGAGAAGAAGCGGTAGAAGTTATACTTGCAGCAAAAACAAACAATCCTGATGAGACCATATACGAAGCCGCAGACGAAATCTTTCACATCCTAGTAATGTTCGCTCAAAAAGGTATCCCCCTCAACAGCATCTTCGAAGAACTAGACCGCCGACACAAAAACAAAACACAAAAATGACGTGAATGTCAAGAGCGCAGAATTTGCCAACTTGAATTATACTGTTGTCATTTTCTGAATGGCTTTAAATCTTTATTTAGTATTGATGAAATTTTTTGTAATATATGACGCATTGTTATTACCATGCCTACCCAGAAATCTGCTGGATACCCAGTGTTGTTGGCAAAAAACTTTTAGAAAACAAATGAGAAGCTTTACTAACTAACCTTTAGGCTGAATTACAATGAGCTGGGAAAAAACACTAGATCATTATAGCGCAATCATAGAAGAACGACTCAAAACGTTCCTGAACGAAGCTGTGAAAGAAGTATCAGACTACCACCCCTTCATAAAGAACGTGTACGGTGACATTGAAGAGTACGTACTCAGGAAGGGCAAACGATTGGCTTCCTGTAGTACCTTCCTAACATACAAGGGCTACAGCGGAAAGGTTGACGAAAAAATCTTGAATGTCTGCGTTGGAATAGAGCTGTACCGCCACGCAATTCTGGTTCACGACGACATGGTTGACATGGACAAACAAAGAAGAGGCGAAAGCACATTGCACAAAAAATTTACAGACAGCTACAGCCCATATGATGGCAGATTCGGAGAAGCAACTGCCGTCTTCGCGGGCAACATCGCATACGAACTTGGGGTTCAAGCCATAATCAACTCTGGTTTTCCAGAGAAGAAAGTTAACCAACTGATGCTCCTTTTTTCGGAGGGCTACCGTGCCGTTAATGAGAGCCAAATCCTTGATTTACTCTTCGAGCATAAGGACGTTGATGTTGAGGAGTGGCGTGTTATGGCAAGCAAAAGAGCTGCTTCCCTATTCAAAGTTACGTTACTTTCGGGCGCAATTCTAGGAAATGCCCCCGAGAAGGACCTGAAACTATTAGAGGAAGCAGCTGAGAACATGGGCTACTCCTTTGACATCCAAGACGACATCATTGACAGTTTCGCTCCTAAAGAAGTGTACGGCAGGTCACCGTGTTTAGACATTTCCAAAAACAAGAAGCCCCTCCACGTGATTTATGCTCTGAATTCAACGGATCAGGCAAAATCTGAGGCTTTGAAATGTCTTTTAGGCAAGGAGTTCCTCAGCTTCGGAGAGATTGATTTGATAAGAAAGCTGCTCAGGGAAAGCGGAGGACTCGATGCAGCAAAAAAGGAATCAATAAAACATGCGGAGCAGGCTAAGATGTTCATATCCATAACAAGTCTGACCGAGGACGTTAAAGAATTCTTTAGCAGCTTCATCAATTACATAGAAAACAGCCTAGATTGGTACAAATAGAACCCCCATTAACTGAGATTGTGGTTGCAACAGCTTTCGTTTATGTATAGTGTGTGATTTCTGGTTTGGCTGGGGTTTTGCTTTCCTTTCCAAGGGATTCTGAGAAACTCCAGAATGCCACTAAAGCGAAGAAACAAACGTTAAGTATTAGCCCTATCGATGTTTCCAGCAACAGGGTGGTGGCTTGGGGATCATACATTAACAGCCAGGTATAGACTTCTGTGTCTGGGTTCCAAGTATATATCCACTTGCGACCATCAGCGTATTCACTAATGTCTGGGATTGCAGTCCCCAGCTGAAAAACCACTATCAGTATGGAAATGATGCTAATGGCAAACAGAAGCTTGTTTTGTATCTTCATTCCCTTTCCCTTCTATAGCTTGTTGTTAGTGTTCCATATACTAGAGTCGTGAATAAAAAATTTGTGTGAAAACAGCAGCTTCAAACAGGTCTAATCTTTTCAACTATTATGCTTCATTTTTACTCCACCCTAACTATCATTTCATGGTCTAGTTTCGCAGCAACTTTTTCCGCTTTTTAACAGTTTTTTGTTAACACAAAACACGTAAACCAACCCCATTAGTTTCCTAATAGCAGGAGATTCTTGAAAATAGTATTTTTTCGGAAAAACTGTGCAGAATTAGGTTGATGTTGCTTTTAGTGATTCGTTTGTGGTGTAACAAAAGAAATTGTTGGTTTTTATTATCTTTTTTACTGGTATACCTAGATTTGGCTTTCCGCTATTGAAAGATGCGCGGAGGCATCAAAATAATTGGGTAGGGATGTTTTTTCCCTTTTTTTATTCTTGTGGTCTGCTTAGGTACACCCAAATTACTACAAAGAATGTAGTTATCAGTGCACCTGCTAGCCCGGATAT
>JAFGGM010000013.1 GCA_016930555.1 Candidatus Bathyarchaeum sp. | reverse complement strand
TTAATTAGAGCGGACACAAGAAGGTTACTAGTGATTCCAAATAACAAGGTATTGTTTTCAGAGTTTCCGAAAAAATCGATTACTAATGACCCTGGGGGCATACCTGGAAAAATTAGACTGCCAATTAGAATCAATAGGAAGGAAGCTAAAAAAACGATTAGGCTTAACATTTTTAGTAGGTTTTTGGTTGAGTAGATTTAGTTTTTATGAAACTAGAATCATTATCTTAAATGATTGTTTAGTAACTACAACACAGTAATATTGTATCGCAATATTTAATAAATACCTGTTGCTATGCTATAGATAATAAACGGTGAAAACCATGAAACCATTCACAACAAACTTAACACTTCAAGACTCCCTGAGCTCAAGAAAACGAACAGCCAACGAAAACATAGAAGAGTTACCAAAAGACATCCAGCAAAAAATCAAACTAATAGAAAAAGCATTCAAATAGCAACACACAGCCACACTCCAAATTCAAGAAACACACTACTACATCCTTGTTCAGTTCAACCCTAACCAAGAAGTGCCATATTCCTGATAGTAGCGGAAGAATGGGGAAGAAGTTATTCCACAGTCAATGGATGTACAATATTGCTTATGCTATATTATGTCCAAAAATCCTTCCCTTTTTGGTACTTTTACATTCAAAATTCTTCATGACCATTCGTTAAATAGAATGGCACTGAATATGCTGTCGAATTCTAGAATTAAAATTGAATCTCAAGTATCAATTACTGGAGCCAGATTGCTTTTTGGCGGGGTAAACATTCCAGACATCAGGATTTTGGTATTTAACTACTGGACCGTTCCTATCAAACAAATCATGCAAGAAATCCTCAAATTCCTCTTTTGAGCCCCGCCTTTGTGATGCGATTACCCATTGTGAATTGATTTGCGAAGGCTCAACAGTCTCAATTGGTTCCTTAGAAGTATTTTGTTTGACTTCATAGTCTGCTAGTTTTGCTATGATTGGATCCCATCTAATTTTCTTGGCAGTTTTCACAGATGAACCCCCTCAACTTTTCTAATCCTTCTCATGTTGGAGACAATATCCGTTCAGTCTTTATTCTTGCCACTAAATATATCCGATATTTCGGGCTTTGACATATTTAAAAAATGTATACACTTTTTTTGCACGAATATTGCGGGATTATTTATTTCTAGAGTAACTTAAAATGCATATTTTGATTTCATATACGTTATATACTAAATCAAACTTTTGGGAACATTGATGGTGATATATGAGCACCGATGTTCCCGTTGACAAGGTTCTTGAAAAGGTTGTAGAAGCAATCGCGAATCAGCCAACTGCAGAATCAAATAAAGAACAAAACCAAACCAAATGTCTTCACCATTTTGGTTACTTAGCTGAATTGCCCAAAAGCAGCTCCATTCCAGAAGAATGCTTTTTCTGCCCAAAAGTAGTAGAATGCATTGCCAAGCAATGAGGTACAATTTGTATTCCTGATACTAACCTCTAATTCTAAAAGATTTTATTGGAATCCCATTATCCAATTAAGTTGAGGAAGAGCATAATTGCCAGAAAATCCAGCCAGTAGACCCTTCATAAGTTTGAATCACTCTATCAAAGAAAGAGAAAAAAAGCAGCTCAGGTTTGCCAAATGCACAAACTGCGGACGTGTAACACCATATCGTCTCAATAACTTGAAAGGAAAAAGGCTGACTTGTAAAGCATGCAACAAACCCCTTACCCTAACCCGCATCTAACCCTGAAAAAAAGTCTCTACAGGACAAGATAATATTTCTATGAATTTATAATTAGCAGTGGGTGATGAGGGTATGTACAGGGTGTATCCTTGCAAAGATTTCTTGACTAACTGAAAAATGAATCAACTAGTTTAGTCAAGATTTCTTGATAAAAAACCTTTTTTATTCATGCCCAGAAGGTAAGGCGTGTGCCCTATGATATCGAATTTTTGTTTTGTAGTTGTCACACTTCAAGGAGTATCATCGTTTAAGGAAAAAGTGAGGTTGACCGCTTGAATCCAATCACATATGCATTAAGGGAAATTAGAAGACGCAGATACAGAACTGCAGTGAACATCGCAGGAATTGTTATTGCGATCAGCACCTTAATCACACTAGTTATGGCTGCGAGAGGTTGGGAAACATGCACTACAGTTCCCCTTAACAGCATAGGAACAGATATTATATTATATTATACTGCACCTCTCAAACCATCAGGAGAAGGATGCTACATCGTAAATCACCTTTTTTCATACCCGTTTAACCAAAGTATGCTAAACGATTTCGAGAGTGTCCATGAGGTTGAACGGGCTGTGCCGATTCTAATGCACAGGCTGCGCGCTATGGTGTTCACGGGCATAGATCCCTCAGAAACAGAAACAAACGCCGTGTTGCCAAGTTCCATAATCGAAGGCAGATACCTTAAGCCCGATGATAGGTACGTAGCAATTATAGACAAAGAATATGCTGCACTGATGAATCTTACTTTAGGCTCAACAGTAAATTATGCAGCAGACTTTGAGGTTGTCGGCATTGTTGACGTTAGCGCAACAAACATCATGAAGTCCCACATCTATGTGAATCTGCAAGCTGTTCAAGAGGTCTTGCCTGAGCAGCCAATTGGTCTAGTGAATATGGCCCTTATTCGAACAAACAGCCCAGACACTGTGAAGCAGGCTGCTGCAGTATTAGAAGAAAGATGGCCTGATACCCGCACTATAACTGGTTCAGATTTGGCTGAAACAGCTTCTGGCCTCATACAAATTAATGAGGAGACTGCGTGGAGCATTTCCATTGCTTTGGCGGTTATCACTATTCTTTTCACAGCCAAGTCTCAGTTAGGTAACGTTGCGGAGCGCACTAGAGAGATAGGAATATTGAAGGCGATAGGCTGGAGCAACGGCAATGTTGTCAACCAGATTGTCACAGAGTCTCTTATGCAGGGAGCTATAGGCGGAATTTTAGGCTGCATTCTCGGTTACATTTTTGCTTCTTACGTTCTTTTCACTATCGGCGGAGAACTGGGTGGAGCGCTGAAGTTTGTTTCAGTAGACCCTGTGCTCCTTGGTGTAGGTTTAGTTATAGCATTAGGGAGCGGGGTTGTTGCGGGATTACTTGCTTCAGTTAGGGCAGCCAGATTGGAGCCTGTTAAAGCCATTAGAACAATATGAACGGAGACACAAAAAATGAGCACTAAAAATGTTATCGAGCTGTCGAATCTGACAAAAACATACCAGAGAGGAAACGCGAGCGAAGTAAAAGCAGTAGATGACGTCAGCTTGAAAGTTGTAGACGGTGAATTCCTTACGATATTAGGTCCCTCTGGAAGTGGCAAAACTACCCTCCTTAATCTGATAGGGGGGCTTGACAAGCCAAGTGAAGGAACAGTAATTCTAGACGGATTAGACATTTCGAAACTGACTGAAAGTGAACTGGTTAAGGTTCGACGCGAGAAAGTCGGTTTTGTATTTCAAGCTTTCAATTTGATTCCCACCTTTTCAGCCCTTGAAAACGTAGAAGCCCCATTAGCACCAACAAAAATGCCAAAAAATGAGCGCATTGAACGTTCACAAGAACTACTTTGGTTAATGGGACTGAAGCAGCGGGCTGACCATTTGCCTGCTGAATTGAGTGCGGGGGAACAACAGAGGGTTGCAATTGCACGGGCATTCGCTAACAAGCCCACGGTTCTTCTTTTGGATGAGCCTACAGGAAACTTGGATACTAAAAGTGGAAAAAAGATACTAGAGCTCTGTCATCGGGCAAGCAAAGAGCAAGGTCAAACTGTTGTGGCAGTAACTCACGCGACATACATTAGAAGATACACAGATTGTCTCCTTTTCATGAGGGACGGAAAACTTTTTTCACAGATACCTCAAGAAGAGTTTGAAGAAGCAGAATAAGCAAAACATCTGAAAATTGTAGGTCGTTGAAGATGAGTGTGCTAGAACAAATTGCTAACCCTTATCTAGCCTCCCTTGCTTTGGGGCTGTTATATGGATTCACAGTCTGCACATCATCGTGCCTCCCATATCTGGCAAGCTACATCGCAGGAATCAAAGCAGGATTCCGCAGAGCATTAACTGTGACAGCAATCTATAACATAGGTCGCATAGCAGCTTATGCAGTGATAGGAACCATAGCAGGTTTACTGCGAACTCTTCTAGACGAAGCAATCTTCGAGATGTACCAAACCATTTTTTCAGCAATTTTTGCTGTTGTCGTTATTGTTATCGGTATAAGCATTCTTTTCAAAAAAGGTTCCTGCAGTAATTGTGTGCAAGAAAACCTTGAACCGCAAAGAGGCTTAGAAGGTTTTAGGCAACAATTTGATGTGCGAGCATTTTTTATGGGCTTCAGCAAAGGTTTTGTGTTGTGTCCTCCCCTTGTTGCTTTTCTCTTATATGCCCTAACAAATTATCAGGCTAACTTAACAGGATTAGCAGTTCTTTTTGGGCTGGGAACGGCTTTGTCTCCAATGCTGATTCTTGCAGCAGTAGTTGGATGGCTTCTAGAAAAAGCTCCCCTCTTCAGAAAATGGACATCAATACTGGGCGCAATTGCCCTTATAATACTTGGAATTTCCATTCTAAGTCTAGCAGTAATCGAAACTCTCTAGCCACTAACTAGCAGCTTACTTATAATTCTTCGATTTCTTGCCTTTGAACAGCACATAAACAGTCGCTGATAATGCAATAATGGCTCCTGCAGTGAGAGCTAGACCCACTTCATTGGGCAGACTTGTGCCCAAAAATCCGCCGTTCTTGTTTATGGGAGATGCTATTGGGGCAATAAGAGGGAAAGCATCAAGGTCGTCGCTACTAATTGGGTAGGGGGTATCGCCTATCCCATCTGTGTTAACGTCTGTTCCGTCGTAGTCACTCCAGTAGTTACCGCTTACGCCATTATCCCAAATGTTTAGATGCTGGATTGTGTGGGGGTCAGTGCATTCGCAATCATAAACCTGCATTGTGTTGTTAACGAAACTATTGTGATATACCACGTTGAAAACAGTTGTGTGGGTGTCTGCTAAAGGTCCCATGAAGAGTCCTTGAATATTATCTTCTATGTGGTTGCCGATAATAGTGTTTGGGGATTCGGCGAGGAATATAGCCATGTTACAGCCCTTTATTGTGTTAGCTTCTACCATGTTGTTTGCTGTCCAACTATAGATCCCAATATTGAAGTCCAGAATTTGCAAATTTCTGATTGTTACATTACAGCTTGTAACGTTAGATAATTCTATTCCAAAGTCCCATGAACCAACAGGCAGAATTCTTGGAACTGATTTCAGCATGTGACCGTTACCATCAATTATGATGTTGCTTGCATTTACAATAATCCCATACGAGTCTTCGATGTCCCCTGAGAATGTGTAGATGTTTCCGTTGCGATAAATCTTGTTTGTGCCTTCAATGCTTCCATCATCTAGGATGAAGATGATTCCAGACCCGTCAACAGGCGAGAAAGCCGCCAGAAACCAAGCAACAATCGGCAATAGTATAAGAAAAGTGGCTTTTGTTTTCTTCACGATGAACTCAACTCGATTCTAGCCAATTTCTTGACCTCAAAACAGTTTTTCCAGCAGCCTTTAATTGCAAAGCATCTTCGTATGGGCACATTTCAACACATCGCAAACACATTATACAGTTGGAGGTCGAAACATCCCCACCCTTTTTGTCGTACACTTCGGTGATCTGTGTTGGACAAACTCGTTTGCAGATTCCACATTTTGTACACTTCTCCTCCATCTTGTTTAAGCGGAAAACTGTCACCCATTTGAATGGCGGAAAACGACTGAACAAAGCAATTAGGGCGCCTAATGGGCAGATTCTACACCATGCCCGCCTATAAAAGAATGAAACAATAGTGACAATAGCCAGCACAAGCAGGTTTAGTGATGTCACATAATAACCCAGTTCATAGAAGTCGCCTGTTGTAACTTGAGTAATCCATTCTGGACGAATCAAACCAACTGATGACTCAAGAAGTACACAAAATGGTTTCATTGGACACACTTGACAGAAAGGCGCAGAAAAGTATTGGTACACGAAACCGCCTTTTTCTGTGCCAGAAATCAACTGAGTATTTGCTATGGCTTCTGAAGCGAATATGACGCTTACCACAATGATGAGAGCAAGAATCACGTATCCAAGCTGATGAAATTTCTTGTTGAAATTTTCTGAGAAATCTCGGTGCGGTATCTTTATAGCCTTTCTAAGGTAGGAAAGCAAATCCATGTACAAGCCAAATGGACAAACCCAGCCACAGAAGAATTTGCCTAAAAGAACGGAGAGCAATATGATTACCCCTATAATGACTGCCAACCTGATGGGGCCAGTAGAGGTGTAGGTTACACCCCAACCGCTGGTGTCGTTCCAGAAGGGGTAAATGGATGTTTGAATTTCCCAGAGGGCACAAGTTACGGTTCTGCCGCAAGGGTAGTAGCAGCCCAAAAATGGGACAGGAAGACCGTCAGCCAGTGTAACGCCAAGAATCTCTGGTTCAACAATTAATTCGTGTACAGGGATTTTGCTGGCGGGTCGCGGCAGTATTTCGTGATCAACGAATATGCCAAAGAAAATTATGTACACCAGAGCGACTTGAATGAACAATCGTAGGAAACTGATTTTTCGTGTCTTTTTCCGTAGTCCAGCTACTGCAACTACTGCACTAATGCTTACTGTTGTTACGGCTGCAGTTACAACCAGCATGTTTGGTTTAAACGGTGATTCAACAATTGGCTGTGGACTGGATGGGTCAGCTAAGGGATCAATCACTGTCACTCCGAGTCTGTCATTTATGTGACCATATATTGGGAATATATTCCAGTATCCGGCCATGTCAAGTTGTTGGGTCGCAGAGAATTTTCCAGTCTTGTTGTCAACTTGAACAACCTGGTCTATCCAATTGTAATCTGGCTTAACGAAGGTCACCCTTACCGTCAGGTTTAGCCCTTCATTTTCTTCGAGTCCAAGACAGACTGTTCCTGTTATTGTCACGCTTTCATGTATGTTGATTTCAGTTGCCGAAATGTTGGCAGTAATGTGGGGACCATAACAACTGGAAACAGGTTGGCTGAGAAAAACTGTGGCACAAACTATGGCCACGCCAACTGCGATAATGACGTATAGTATTGCATTAGAGTTCATGCCCTTCTTTTTTTTCAACCATGGGCACCCTAAAGCCTTTTTTGGAGAGTACACAAAAAAGGTTTTTTATCAAGAAATCTTGACTAACCACAAATTTAATGTTTGGAAAGCTACATTTTGTCTACGACGATTTTTGCTCCTCTTTTGACTTTTGCGAAGAACTCCAGATTCTTGGTAACTTTTCCAATTATGTTTACGGGGCTGTATGGCTGGGTTTCGCCGTAGAAAATGCAGAAGGCAGCTCCCATCGGCCAGTATGCTAAGGTGCCTTTTTCTACTGTTGGTTTGGATTTTTCGTTACCCATTTTCACTGGAATATCAAAGTAAACTTCTTCTTGCCAAAGAGCCGCTAAACCTTCTAGAGGAAGCGCCCGAACAATGGCATCCGTGGTTCTTGGAGAAGCTATACGGATAAGTTCTCCTTCTGCGTTGCCAACTCCCTCAATGACAAATTTGATGGGAATACGAGAAACACTCATTCTAAACACTATCTAAGATTATGTCCTCCGCTCCTATTATTTTTTGTCAAAAAAATTGATAGAAGGAAGGTACGAAATGCTTTGTGTGATTGAGGGATAGAATAGAAAGGAGTGTTTTTTGAAGTAAACGCAAAATTATGCGTTTTTTCTGCTGTTTGAATGTGAAGGTCTATAATCTTGAGGAAGTTAGTAAACTTTATATTCGAGTTGAAAGTTGCTGTAGCTAGAAATTTGTCAAATCTAAAGGAAGTGTTTGTATGGCATATTTAACTACACAGGGTGGACAACCTGTTCTCATCCTTAAAGAAGGAACATCACGTAAACGCGGAAAAGAAGCGCAGACAAATAATATAATGGCTGCAAAAGTCATAGCCGAAGTTTTGAGGACAACTTTGGGTCCTCGTGGCATGGACAAAATGCTCATTGATGGACTAGGCGACATAACAATAACCAACGACGGAGCAGCAATCCTAGACGAAATAGATGTTCAGCATCCAGCTGCAAAAATGATGGTAGAAGTAGCCAAAACCCAAGATGATATGGTGGGGGACGGAACGACTACCTCAGTTATCTTAGCTGGAGAACTTCTGCGAAAAGCTGAGGAGCTGCTGACCCAAAACATTCACCCAACAATTATTGTGCAGGGATACAGAAAAGCCGTTGACAAGGCAATTGAGGCCCTAGCCAAAGTAGCAATAGACGTTAACATCGATGACCGTGAAACCCTAAAGAAAGTTTCTATGACTTCTATGGGAAGTAAAGCTGTTGGTGACGCCCGGAGCCACCTTTCTGACATCACCATTGATGCAGTGAAGATGATAGCTGAGAAACGTGGCGAGCAAATAGTAGCGGACATCGATAACATTCAACGCGTCAAGAAAGAAGGAAAGAGCCTCTATGACACACAACTCATCAAAGGCATAATTATAGACAAAGAGATTGTTAATGCAGGCATGCCAAAACTTGTTGAAAACGCAAAAATTGCCCTCCTAGATTCACCCCTCGAGGTAGAGAAAACAGAATTCTCAGCTGAAATCCGCATACGTGACCCCACTCAAATGCAAGCATTTCTGAACAAAGAAGAAAGTATGCTCAAAGATATGGTCGCGAAAGTCAAAAAGTCAGGCGCAAACGTTCTCTTCTGCCAGAAAGGCATCGACGATTTAGCTCAACATTTCTTAGCAAAAGAAGGGATTTTAGTTGCGCGCAGAGTTAAACAATCAGACATGGAGAAACTAGCCAGAGCAACTGGAGGAAAAGTCATCACCAAACTGGATGACATGAAAAGCACAGACTTGGGTGAAGCAGGTCTTGTAGAAGAACGCAAAGTCGGCGACGATAAAATGATATTTGTAGAAAAATGCAAAGAACCCAGATCAGTCGCAATTCTTATCCGCGCTGGACTAGAACGTATGGTTGATGAAGCAGATAGGGCCATGAATGATGCACTATCAGTAGTCGCTGATGTTGTCAACGAAAATAAGATTGTTGCTGGTGGAGGCGCCACAGAAGCTGAAATAGCAAAAGTTCTTCGCGGCTTTGCCACAAAGGTTGGCGGCAGGGAACAGCTTGCTATAGAAGCATTCGCTGATTCACTGGAAATTGTGCCAAAAACGCTGGCTGAAAATGCAGGTCTAGAATCTATAGATATTCTTGTTGGTTTAAGGGCAGCTCACGAAAAGAAGAATGGTCACCTGATGGGTGTCGATGTTTTTAAGGGCAAGATAGTTAATAGCTACGAGAGCGGTGTTGTTGAGCCCCTGAAAGTTAAGGAGCAGGCGATGAAGTCAGCTGGAGAAGTTGCTTCTATGATCCTTAGAATAGACGATGTGATTGCCTCAACAAAACCAAAAGAAGGTGCTCCTCCAGGTGGAATGCCCCCAGATTACTAGAAAAAACAATTGAAGTTTTTTCTTTTTTTTTACCTTTCTTTTTATTTTTTTTGGGTTTTTGTGTTTCTGTAGCAAGTTAATAGTAAATTGTAGAATTGTATGTATTTTTTTGTAGAAAAATTAATCTATATTTTTTTGTAACCTTTTGCTTGTTCAAGTTTGTGTTAAGTATTAACTTAGGCCATGGTGAGAGAAGGTGACGCATAAGAAGAAAAAAAGGGCTCTTACGTTGGGTGTAGATATAGGGGGTACCAAAGTAAATGTGGGTTTAATGGATGCTACGGGTCGCCTCTTGTTTGTTCAACAATCGCAATTTAGTGCTTCAAAGAATCCAGAAAGAATTTTTGACGATATTTCAGCTGGCATAGAAGTTTGCCGCAGCAAAACTGGTCAAGTAGTGGAAGCTCTTGGAGTCGGTGTAGCTGCCCAAGTGAACACGAAAGGAGTTGTGCGTGATTCTCAAAATTTGGGTTGGCGTAACGTTCCCTTAAAGAAGATGCTAGAGAAGCATTTTGGGATACCTGCTCTGGTAATTAATGATGTTAATGCCGCTACATTAGGCGAATGGCAGTTCGGCGCAGGTAAAGGTGTGAAAGATTTGGCTGTTCTCTTTGTTGGCACTGGAGTAGGCGGAGGAATCATAACTGAAGGCAAGCTTCTGTCAGGCTGCAATAACAGCGGTGGAGAACTTGGACATATCACTATAGTTTCTGATGGAAGAAAGTGCCATTGCCCCGGCAAAGGCTGTTTGGAGGCTTATGTAGGTGGCTGGGCAATAGCTGAAAGGGCACAGGAAATGATTAGTGCGTTGAGAATGGAAGGAAAGCGTCTGCTGACTTTGGCAGGCAAGATCCAACAGGTTACCGCAGTTACAGTTAGTCAAGCTTACAAGGAAGGCGATTTGCTGGCTCGGTTGTTGGTGGAGGAGACGGGACGATACTTGGCTGCGGGAGTGGTCAGTATTGTTAACGCCTTTAATCCATGTCTTGTGGTTCTTGGAGGCGGTGTTGTTGAAGGCATTCCCGATTTGGTTCCCATGGTAAAAGAGATTACCCGAAATAGTGCCCTAGAAGCTAATGTTGAAAAGCTGAAAATAGTAAAGGCTACATTAGGTGGTAACTCTGGGGTGATTGGGGCAGCTACTTTAGCTCAATTGCTGTTATAATATAGTTGAATGCTTTCTTTTTCTTGTTTAAAAGGGTGCGGTTTTGCGTTGTCAAGCAAAAGGTTAAAGTTCTTCCGTGTAGAACTTTGTTAGACGAGGAAATCAAATGTCTGTCTCAGCCTACGTATTGGTTACGTTGAATCCAGGCACCGAGAAAAACATACTCCAAAAAGTTACTCACTTCGACGAAGTCGTAAAAGTTAGCATGATGTATGGAGAATACGATGCCATAATCAAAGTTTGCGCCTCAAATCTGGATCAGCTAAATGCCTTTCTTACAGATAAACTGCGGGTGTTGCCTGACATCTTTCAAACAGCTACATTAATAGTCGCTAAAACTCATATGAGAAAATGAATCCAAAAGCATAGTTTAGTATCTGCGGTTATTGAAGTTAGATTGTTATTTTTACTTCTATTAGCTACCTATGTTTTCCATGCTTCTTTTCTGTTAACCCACAACCTTAGGAACATTAAAATGCGAATTTCTTCCCGCACTGACGTACTCTCCTCCCAAATCGCGTACAATAGAAGCAATTTTAGCAAAATTATCGGAACCTAAAAATCGCCGAGGCTTTACAATAATGAATTTTTCATTCTCCCCAAAAAGTAACACATCAGTAAGTTCTGTAGAAAACGCCTGCTTAACATCGTTAATATCACGCGGTTTCGCTGATGGCGCAGCAGAAATCACAGGAGCAGCAGTTCTTCCAGTTGCCGCTTTAAGGGAGATTGAGACTTCGGTGAGGTCCCCTGAGATGACCTTCAGGAGGCTTAGAAGCTCGTCAACTTTTTTCGCCAATTCTTCCAGGCTTACTTTTTCTTTACCCATAACCCATAACCTCTGCTTTAGATTACTTTATCACTTAAGTTACTCTTTTGTTTTGTCCCATCATAAACAGCGTTCAGAACAATAACTAAGAATAGGTTAGGGTACAAAACAAGTTATGCTGAACCATATCTTCGTGAAATACTAAAAAAACTGTTTATGTTTTGATTCATCTTGCATATGCAAACGGTACCTTAACCTGCTTGGCGTCAATATTAGTTAAGTAGCACTGCAACTTCAAGTATGCATATAAAAGTGGATTACCCGTTTCAGAGTTTTTCTGATTTAAGAATTCGTTGCAGATATAACCAAATTTTGTCTTTTTCTTGATTTCTCCCAGTTTTTCGTAGTATTGTACATCTCAAAGTTTTAACATTAAATAACAGTGGAACACAAATTGTCAGCAGATACGAAATGTTAAAGATTGACGGCAGCCAGAAAAGCGGCAGCGGAACAATACTGCGACTCTCCATTGCCCTTGCGGGTATCCTGAATGAACCCTTACACATATCCAATATTCGCCGTAAACGCAAACAACCGGGACTGAGCCCCCAGCACCTTGAATCAGTATTAACTGCAGCGAAGCTATGTAATGCTGAAACCAAAGGCGCAAAGTTGGGTTCTTGTGAATTGTGGTTCAAGCCAACCGGTATAATAAGTGGCAAAGTTAGAGCTGAAATAGGTACAGCAGGTAGCATGTCAATGCTGCTTTTGACGATTTTACCTATCTGTGCCTATGCAAAGGGCGAAGTAACCATTCATGTTATAAATGGGGGTACTGATGTTCGTTATGCTCCTACGATTAATTACATGAAGTATGTACTTTTACCAACCCTTGAGCGAATGGGACTGAAGTCTTCTTTAACTGTCCGAAAGTTTGGATATTATCCTAAGGGTATGGGAGAAGTCCTCCTAAAGGTCAGCAGTAACAATGAACTCAGAGCCATTTCCATATCAAAGTTTGGCAAAATGGAACGAATTAAAGGAGTTTCAGTCTGCACTTTCTTAGAAAAGCAGATGGTTGCAGAACGGCAAGCTGAAGCAGCCATAGAAATTCTTCGAAACAAAGGGTACACCTCAGAAATTGAGGTGGTTTATGATAAATCTAACCCTCTTCAGAAAGGCAGTTCCATAGCATTATGGACGAAAACAAGTAAGGGCGCTATTGTTGGGGGAGACGCTATAGGAGAACTACGAAAAACCAGCGAGAGTGTAGGCAAAGAAGCCGCAGTAAAGCTGATAAAAGAAATTGAAGCCCACGCGTCAGTCGATGTTCATCTTGCGGACATGCTTGTGCCATATGTTGCTTTGGCAAAGGGCACATCAACGTATACGGCACGAAAGATTACAGATCACATAGACACCAATATTTGGTTGGTTGAAAAAATTTTGGGCACAAAAATTGAGGTCACAAAGGTTGGTAAAATTTATGAAATCGAGAAAAGCTGAACTGAAGCAAGAAGGATGGGAAAAGCGTACTACAATTGGTGAACCAAAATTAAGCGAAATTGTTGCCGAATATAGGAGTTTAGGCTTCGAGGTTTGGTTGGAACCATTAAATCTTGATGAGTTAGATCAAAAGTGCCAAAAATGTTACAGACTAAATCCTGATAAATTCAGAACAGTTTACATTAGAAAAAAGCGTTGTTAAATTTTGTATTTAGCAGCGCATGATGTAGATGGGTTCTTCTAAACCGAATTCTTTGCCACAGGATTTCAGGAGTCTAAGATATTCTGTTCTGGCTTCTAATCTTTCTCTTCCTTTCATTTGAAAAATTTCTTTTTCCAGCAATTCTATTCTGGATTTCAGTTCTTCTGTTTTTCTTTCCTTTGACAAACAATACCCCTCAAAACTAATAACAAGTCTTAATACACAATATATTGTGCCTGTCTGCTATATAAACTTAGCACACATGAAATATGTAGACGTTAGATATATCCTGACCTCGAGGCAAAAATTTTTTTAATGACAGGAAATAAGCTAATAATACATGCAGAGTAAAGAAATAACTACTATAAATACAAAAAAAATCGCTCTGTACATTGCCGTTCTGCTACTATCTTTGATTGCAATACATATAATTTTTGAAATTAACTTAAACAATAGTCACAATGATAACCTAATTCGGGTTGCATGCATTGGAAACAGCATAACCTATTGTGGTTACCCAGTTGAACTGCAGGTGAATCTTGGAATTAACTATACAGTAAGGAATTTCGGTTTGAACAGCACCACAGTACTCCTCAACACAGAACTGCCATACATGTACCAATTTGATTTCACAAGAGCAAAGTATTTTCTACCAGACATTGCAATTGTGATGCTTGGAACCAATGATGCTCGAACAGATCACTTCAAGTCAATCGAAAATTTTATCTCTGACTATTCGAAACTGATTAATGAGCTTCAAGCCCTTAAAAACCATCCAACGATTTTTCTCGCTATACCTCCTCCAATTTTCCCTAACGATTTTTCATTGGAAAATGAGAATTTGGTGGAAGGAATAATTCCACGTATTAAGCAGATAGCAAACGAAAAAGATTTGCCGATTATTAATGTTTATTCGGCATTAGAAAACCATCCTGAATATTTTTCAGATGATGGTGTACATCCTAACAGTGAAGGGTCAACAGTCATAGCTAACGTAGTTTATAATGCCATCATTAATTTCATAGAAACGTCGTGATTTGCAAGTTTAGGATCGAATTTGGTCAGTGAGCTTCCGCATAACAGGTATTTCCACTTATTATTGTTGCTCTAGATAACAAAATGTGTTAATAACGCTGAAAATAAAAAATCAAAATGGTTATAAGCTGCCTTTCGTGCTCAGCTTTATTGAGGATAATTTCGTGAGTTTATGGAAACTTCGTTTTTCCTTGATAGGAACCTTAGCAGTAATAATTGGATTATCTACGCTTTTCTTCACATTTATTATGGCTTTGGCTGGCGTCGATCTCCTATTCATGCCATTCCTTGTAATAATCTTCAACATGATTCAGTGGCTCATAGCCCCATACCTCATAGACGCCATGTATCGCGTTAAAGAAGTTACAGCCTCTGAGAACCCTGCTTTGCACGCAATGGTGGATAAACTAAGCAAACAAAGCAGAATTAAAACACCCAGACTTATGAAAGCAAAAATGTCAATACCTAACGCCTTTGCGTATGGTTCACCCATCGCAGGTAGCAGAGTTGCAGTAACAACAGGACTTCTAGAGAACCTTGAAGTAGAAGAAGTGGAGGCAGTAATAGGTCATGAGCTAGGTCACCTGAAACACAGAGACGTCCAAGTCATGATGTTCGTCTCTATTCTACCAGCAATCTTCTACTATATTGGCTACTCAATGCTACTCTCTTCCATGTTCAGCCGCAGAGATAGCAGAGATAGTGGAGGGGCAGCAATAATTGGACTCGCAAGCATTCTCATCTATTGGGTACTTACAATCTTCACTCTCTATCTGAGCAGAATACGAGAATACTATGCTGACCGCCACAGTGCAGCGATCGTCGAGGATGGATCCCGAAAACTTTCTGAAGGATTAGCCAAGATAGTGAACTCAACAAACAAAGTAAAACAGAACAGTAGGAACAAGTCAACTGGCTCGAGTTCATTTAAGGCTCTGTTCATCTCTGACCCAGACAGATCCGAGGTAGACTCTGCAGCCTTAGCACAGCTAGGAAGAGGCATGAATGACAGAAAACTTGTTGAAGAAGTTCTGCGTAGAAACGTAACTACCTTCGACAGGATAATGGAAATCTTTTCAACTCACCCTAACATCGTGAAGCGGCTGAGAGCTCTTCAAGAACTCGATTAACTGTAGCCCTCAAATCTTCTTAGTGGAGTAGAGTAGATCTGCATTTTCCAAAATAAATGAGTTTGTGTAACAAATTAAATAAGTAAAACACGCCAACTGAACATGGGTGAACGGGTAATGGGACTAACTGTCCTTAGGAAAAAGAGCTACTACGCCTTAGGGGCTGTGCTAGCAATTTTTGGATTTATAATGTTGCTCATTGTTATTTGGAAATGGTGGGACACGGGCGTTTTCTTAAACCCAGGCAACATGGTTTCAGCGATAACAGAAAGTTTTGGTACAGAAATCCTAGGGCTTGGATTGGGAGTAACTCTGTTTCACGGTGCCATCATAGGGGTTGGATGCCTTATAGCAGGTTCTGCAATTCTGGTCCTGAGAAGAGAAAAAGTCACCGTGACCGAGGAAGTAACAACTCTTCTTGAGTGTCCCCTCTGCAAACATCAATGGCAGGAATCTATGTCAAAAGCTTATCTGGAATCTATTGGTTACCCGAATGTGCGTTCCCTTTCCAGACATAGATGCCCTAAATGCGCTAAATTCATCCGCCCAAAAATTGCTAAAACAGAAAGTTGAGAATAAACAAGAGACTAAAATACGTCAAGCATTTTCTTCAGTGATTCTGCCTCTTCTCGTAGCACAGCAACTTCGCATTCTAATGCAACAGCTTTGCCTTCTGCCTCTTTTCTAAGGCGTTCTACTTCCATTTTAAGCTCAGCTTTTTCGCTTTCTAGTTGTTCAATTTTCTCCCGTAGACCCTTCAAGGTTACCATTATGCTTCCCTTATCTTGAATCGCTTCTCAGCAGATATAATAATTATTACACACGAAAACATAAGTCAAAATCAGATATATAGCTAATAAACTATGATCCAGCAAGTTAACTCGGGAAGCCAAACAAAAATGAAAGAACAAAGCAATAAGAAACAACTTTCTTATACAAGAGAAAAACTTGAGTTTGAAATTCCCTCATGGAACCAAATTTACACTTTACTTCTAAAAATTGCAGAAGCGGTCAAAAAGAGCAAATATGAGCCAGATATTATCGTGGGCGTTTCCAGAGGCGGCTGGATTCCAGCACGGATAATGGTTGACCTGCTCGAAAATCCTAAACTAGCAAACGTAGCTACAGAATATTATTTAGGAGTCGCTGATACTAAACAAGAGCCCACTATTACACAACCAATCTCCATTTCAGTTGAGGACAAGAAGGTTTTGGTTGTTGATGATGTGGCAGACACGGGCGAAAGCCTCAAACTTGTAAATACTCATTTGAAGGAACATGGTGCATCAGAAATCAGGATCGCCACCATCTACTACAAACAGTGGAGTGTCACAGTTCCGCAATACTACGCGAAAGAGACATGCCTTTGGATTATTTTTCCTTGGGAGCAAAAAGAAGCTGTCAAAAAAGTTGTTGAAAAATTTGGAGCAGAAGGAATAACAGAGGAAGATGCAAAAGAAAAACTAATCAGTTCCGGACTGGACAAGGAACTGGTGGAACGGTTCATCAAAGAAGCAGCCGAGGAAGAACAGTGACCCAAAAAAAAGAAGAACGCATAGTCATAATTGGTTTCAGAAACGTCCAGCTAAAGGACATAAACGGCTTCCTTGAGCAATTCAAAGAAGCAAACATTGGCGCCTCGGTTCAGTTCTTTGACGCTAAACATATTGCAGGTTCACAACACCTGTATTTTGCTGCATTACACGCCTTAAACGCCTTCGACAAAAATATAACCATATCAAACAATCTGGCAGTTGAAGCCATTCTTTACGCTTCTGCCCAAAGACAAATCAAAAAAGCTGTACAGATGTTAGGAATCAAAGAGAACTCATCAGAACTTGCAGCATTAATAATGACCAAAAACGATCATGAAAAATTTGACCGCTTAAGCCAAGTTATCGAAATGATTCAAGGCGAACGGGACGACACCGTACTAGAGTTAACAGACAAAAAAGTAAATAAAATCAAAAAAGTGTTCAGTATTTCTGACCTCGAAGTCGAGGCTAAGCTAAAGAAAGATGGACTGGAAAAAGAGGCCGTAACGGACCTAGTGATAGAGCGCATGGCACTTTTAGTTACCAAAAGCTAAAGCATCCAAAAGCTCTTGGAGACTTATAGGACCTTTCC
This sequence comes from Candidatus Bathyarchaeum sp., assembly GCA_016930555.1. GTDB lineage: Archaea > Thermoproteota > Bathyarchaeia > Bathyarchaeales > Bathyarchaeaceae > Bathyarchaeum. Next base: position 4,209 of record JAFGGM010000013.1, on the reverse strand, counting down.
GAAGGATTTTCGGATTTTCTGAAGTCAAATCAGCCACTGTTGATGGCATTCCATGAGCCGTAGCTCCGCAGTCAAGAATAATATCAACCATATTTTTCAGCTCTCTAGAAAGTTCCTGAACTGCCCGTGGAGGCGTTTCACCTGATCTGTTGGCGCTTGACCCAACCAAAAGACCACCTGCCAAGCGAATCAAATCAAGAGCAACGTCATTGCAGGGTATTCTCAAGCCTACAGTATCCCAACCTAAAGTAACAACATCAGGAAGAACAGGCTTTCTAGGAAAAACCATTGTGAGAGGTCCGGGCCAAAATCTTGTTGCCAATCGCTTTCCCTTAGAGGAAATGAATGCTATCTTATCAACTTCGCCAATGCTTGATGCAAGTATGGGGAGAGGCTTGTTTCGTTCACCCTTCACAGTTAGAAGTTGCTGTACGGCATCAGGATTTAGGGGGTCGCATCCTAGCCCGTACACGGTTTCGGTTGGATAAATAACTAATCCTCCCTTTTTCACAGTTTCTGCTGCTGTCGTGATGTTGGTTTTTGTTGCTTTCAGGACTTTCATGTTTTCGTCAAATCGGATATGGTGAAGTTTCTATTAAGGTTCTACACAGTGTGTTTGATTCTGCGTAGCATTCAGTGACAAGAAATAAGTAAAGAAAAAACAAGAGAAAGAGGTTGATTTTTTTATCTTGCCCTTGATTTAACTTTAGGTCCAAGGACTGTCCAGAGCCATTCCGCGAATTCTCGAAGGTTCTTGGTTTGTATATATACGTCTCCAGGTCCTCCTATTTCAGTAACTAGCCCTTCGCCACCTAAGATAGTTGATTTTAGACCCCCAAATTTTCTGACGTTATAATCACATTTGTCACTGAATGCCACTAGATGAAAGTTGTCTACAATCAATGATTTGCCAGCTTCTATGGTGTGTTTGTCAATGGCTCCAAAAGTGTTGATGAAAAGTTCGCCTTCACCAGAAACTTTGATCATGAAGAGACCTTGACCAAAAAGTCCCTTCGTGAATCCTTGCCATTTGATGTCTAATTCAACGTTTTGGGTGGAAGCGATGTATGAAGAAGATTGTATGATGTAGCCTTGGTTAGGTTTGACATCTAATACTTCGATGTCGCCGACAGGAGCAGAAACGAAGGCTGCCTCTGCGGGTGTGCCTTTTGCTGTGTAATCGTTTACAAAAAAGGATTGTCCTCCGAGGAGTGCGAGACCCAATGTGCCTAAGAGGCCTCGTTCTCGTTTGCGCGTTTTTATATCAATACTAGGTTGCATATATGTCATGGCGCCAGCTTCGGCAGTTACAGTTTCGTTTGCTTCAAGCTTGATAACAAGCATTGCATATGATGGTTTGTACTTGATTTCATAATCCATTTTTCCCCACCTAATCTCATCCTATAACAATTAGCAGCTAAAACAGTATGGTGTTCAGATTTAAACATATCCTCAATATTTTATGGTGAGCAGCAAATGTTTTAAGTCAAGATTTCTTGACTAGTGAAATTATTTTCTGGTCAAGGTTTCTTGACAAAAACCCTTTTCACGGCTCAAAATAGAATTGTTAATGGTGTCTATGATAGTAGACAGAATGGCAGTTCTCTTCTTGATTTTTTTAGTAATTCCTCTATCTGCTCTTGTTCCGATACAACTTGTTAACTGTGAGTCACTACAATTACAATGGAATAAAGTTTTGATGAATGGGTCTGGAGAGTCCATAATACAGACTAGCGATGGAGGATACGCCATAGCTGGTCAATCTGATGCAAAAAGTGTACTTATAAAAACGAATTCGATGGGTGATGTTGAATGGACCAGAATCTATAATGAGGGTGGTCAACCATATAGAGCGTTATCGATGATTCAAACAACCGATGGGGGTTACGCTTTAGGATGCATATCTCGTTCAGGCTTCAATTTCTTCAAAACCGATTCTGCTGGAAACATGGAGTGGAGCAAAGGCTTCTTCTATGGGTCAAACGATGTTATTGAATTCCGTTCGGTGATTCAAACAAGAGATGGAGGATACTTTCTTACGGGAGGTTGTATTCCTGGGAACAGCGGTTTTGTTGTCAAAACTGATGAAGATGGAAATATGCAGTGGAACAGGACATTTTTTGAGCCTACGCGCACATTTTTGACATGTGCCGCAGAAACCGATGATGGATACCTTCTGGGTGGAAGTTACCTTATAAAAGTTGATTCAACGGGTGACCTTCAATGGTTCAAAAGCATGACTGTTAGGTCCATTCTTAGATCTAGAGATGGAGATTATGTGCTGGTTGGATCTAATCTCGGTCGGCTGGTCAAGATAGATGCGCAAGGAAAGACTGTTTGGCGTAACAGTAATGGAGGCGATTACGCAACCGATTCAGGAGCGGTTGCAAATGATGGGGGTTACATTTTTTGCTGTAACCTTGCTAGCTCACCGATCATGGCAACGGAGTATTGGGGATACGTTGTCAAAGCAGACTCTAACGGAAAAATGGAGTGGGAGATGGAATACTCAAAGAACAGCCTCATTAATTCAGTTTTAGCCTCTAGTGATGGAAGTTACGTTTTCACTGGCGTAAATCCATATGACTTGTCTGGCGGGAACGACGGTTTATGGTTTGTTAAGCTGGATCCCACAGAGATTCCAGAGTTCAACTCATTGACAATTTTACCATTTCTTATTATGGCAACTTTGATTGGTATCATTATTAGAAATAGGATTAGAAAGAAATGTTTAGACTGAAAAAGCTTTCATCATTCGTTTTGATTCTGCTTCTCTGTTTTATTTGGGTAGCATTTTTCAATAATCCAACGGTAAAAGCACAAAGCACAATCTACATCCTGTCTGACGGTTCAGTTGAGGGAACTGACAAAATTCAAAGAAACGGAAATGTCTATACTTTTTTGGGAAATATTAGTATTGATGTTTCTGGCGTTAATGGCATCATGATTGAAAAAGATAATACTGTTATTGATGGGGCAGGTTACGTACTTCAAGGAGATGGAAACGAAAACGGAATAATCCTTAGTAACAACAATAGTACCGTCAAGAATTTGAAGCTATCCGATTTTAATATTGGGATTTTGGTTACGAGTTCAGAAAAAAATAGAATCTTGGAAAACGTCATAACTGATAACTTTCGTGGTATAGACTTAACAGCGTCAAAAAACAACATTATTTCTGGGAATATTATATCAAATAACAACGATGGTATTGCCCTTGAAAACATAAATAACGAGATCATTGAAAACACAATAACCAAAAACACCAACGTTGGAATCTTCCTTAATGGCGCTGGATACAACAGCATCATCGAAAATAACATAACCGAAAATGGACGAGGAATTCTAGTTTCTATTTGTTACAATAATGTAATTCACCACAACAACTTCGTCAACAATATCTATGATGTAGAAACAGATGATTCAATCAACATTTGGGATAATGACTTTGAAGGCAATTACTGGAGCCACTACAAAGGCACAGACAATGATGCAGACGGAATAGGCGACGTACCTTACATCATAAATGAAAACAACCAAGACAATAATCCTTTGATGAACATAATTTCAGAGTTTAAAACAATCTACATAAGAGCTGATGGAAGCGTTGATGGAACGGGTAACATTAATCAAGAGAAAAACATTTACACCCTCACAGGCAATATTTATGACCCCATTGTTGTAAAAAAAGATAATATCATAATAGATGGAAGTAATTATACTCTTCAGGGGACAGGAACAAATCGTGGAATAGAGCTTTCAGAGAGAAAGAATGTTACGGTAAAAAACTTTGAGATAACCTGATTCGAAACTGGCATCTACATTTACGATTACTCCGAACCGAGAAACAATACAATCTCTTCGAACTTTATAACAAACAACACTTATGGGCTTTACATCGAGCATGCACATAACAACACGATTTCTGGAAACACCATAACAAATAATGAGTATGGTATCTATCTTCTAGAATCTCATTTCGATGTTCTTAGAAACAATAACCTGAATCAAAACCGCTACAGCTTCTATGTATCCAACTTCGGAAATGATATTGATACATCAAATCTTGTTGATGGCAAACCAATAATTTATTGGATCAACCAGGAAGACAAAACCGTACCCTCTGAAGCGGGATATGTAGCCCTTATCAATTGCAAAAAGATAACAGTTCGAAACTTAACTCTTACTAATAACGGGCATGGCATACTG
>JAFGGM010000074.1 GCA_016930555.1 Candidatus Bathyarchaeum sp. | reverse complement strand
CGAGGCAACCCAAGAGTTACGTTCTGTTCCCTGACTCCAGCATAGTGGAACGTTCGCAGAGTCATCTGGGTTCCAGGTTCTCCAATAGATTGAGCAGCTACGATTCCCACAGCCTCTCCAGGCTCAACAAGTGCCCGTTTATAATTTTCTAATGTTAAACGGATTGCTTGGTCAACACCTTCACGAGTGAACTGCGCCCTCGCCAACTCCGACTTCAACTCTTTCACAAGAATCGGAGTCAATTGCTCTTCAACTCCAGCTAGCTGTTCCATCACATATTTCTTAGATGCGGGTTTGCCTGGATCAACCATAATTCCTACTTGGTCAATCAAGCGGTTTACGTTAACTGCTTTTCCGTGATCGCTCTTAGCAGGGTCAACGCCATCCTCGCCATACTTTAGTTGAATGATGTCGCCAGTCGAAGTTCGCACAGTGCCATCGTACTCAACACGAAGCTGTTCAAGAGCGTTGATTAGACGCCGCTGCATGTAACCGCTCTGCTGGGTCCTGACGGCAGTGTCTACCAGACCTTCACGACCACCCATCGCATGGAAGAAGTACTCGATGGGGTCTAATCCAGTTTGATATGACGCATAAACGAAGCCCCGAGCCTTGGGAGTGGGGTCACCCTCCTTGAAGTGGGACAATGCTCGGTTAACGTAACCACGCATAATCCGTTTTCCTCGTACAGCCTGTTGGCCAACAGAAGCAGCCATCTGACCGATGTTAAGGTTAGAACCTCGGGCGCCAGTTCTGGTCATGATTATTCCAGAATTCTCAAGCTCAAAGTCCTCGTCTGCGACTTTGCCTGCTTTGTCTCGGGCTTCAGCAAGTTCGTTCATTACGTAGATTTCAAAGGATTCGTTGAGGGATTGCCCAGGTAGCCGTGGCAGTGTGCCATCGCGGTAATCGCTAATCAGTTTCTCTATGCGCTTTTCGATTACGTTCATGTTCTTTCTGATTTTCTTCTTGGCATCGTCAGACAGTTCAAGTTCGTCGTAGGAAAAGGTGAAGCCTTTCATGCTCACGAAAACTTTCAGTAGTTGACAGATGCCATTAAGGAATTCTCGTCCAGTTTGCGATCCATAATCTTTGATTATCCGATGCAGGAGGCTCTCTGACTGCTCAGCTCCGATGGAACGTCTGTCGATGATACCACACTTTAGAATCCCGTTCTTAACAACCACATAGGCATCATGAGGACACTTCTCACCTAGACAGCTTGTACAGTTACGGCAAATAGTTGACTTCAAAACATAGTTCAGGTCCTTCGGAAGGAAGACACTGAATATCTGTTTTCCAGTCCAAAGAGGCAAGGGCTCTTTTATAGCGGGCTCAGGCAATGGTCCCTCAAAACCTGACGCTACAAACAACCTGCAAACCTCTTCCTTGGTTAGCATATTTGATTTTCTGGTTAACAAGTAAGACGCTGTGATAAAGTCTCGGATAGCACCAATGATAGGACCACCGAATCTTGGTGAAAGAATCTGGTCTTGAACCTGCATCAACATCCGTGCTTCGGTTTGAGCTTCTTCGCCTTGCGGCACGTGAAGGTTCATTTCGTCGCCGTCAAAGTCAGCATTATAGGGAGGACAAACACATAGATGCAGCCGGAACGTTTTATGGGGCAACACTCGAACATAATGAGCCATGATGGACATGCGGTGCAGTGAGGGCTGTCTGTTGAATATGGCAATGTCGCCATCCATGAGGTGCCGTTCAACAATGAATCCGGTTTCTAAAGATTCGGCAACCTTGTCTCTTTCAACAACAAACTCTAGTCTAACGCGTTTTCCGTCAGGTCTGACAACGTAGAGGGCTCCTGGGAATTGTTCAGGACCGTTAATAATTAGTTTGCGCATCTCTTCGATGTTCCATACCGTAACTTTTTCGGGCATTGAAAGCCTCATGGCTATTGCCAAAGGAACACCGACTTCGTTGATGTCGAGGTTTGGGTCAGGAGAAATTACGGTTCGGGCTGAGAAGTCTACACGTTTTCCAGAAAGGTTGCTTCTGAATCGCCCTTCTTTTCCTTTGAGGCGCTGAGATATTGTTTTTAGAGCTCTTCCCGAACGATGTCGGGCAGGGGGGATCCCTGAAGCCTCATTATTGAAGTAGGTTGTAACGTGATACTGCAGAAGCTCAGACAGGTCTTGGATAATGAGGGTTGGAGCCCCTGCTTCCATGTTTTCGCGTAGCCGCTGATTGATTCGGATGATGTCCACGAGTTTGTGAGTTAAATCGTCCTCAGAACGGATTCCCGATTCCAAGGTGATTGATGGTCGAACATAAACTGGAGGAACAGGAAGAACCTGTAGAATCATCCATTCTGGTCGGGCAGTTGCTGGGTGAAAGCCGAACAATACAAGGTCTTCGTCGGGTATCCGCTCAAGCCTTTCCCTGATCATGCTCTGGGTTAGTCTTTGTGCGCCTTCTTCCAAAATCTCGTAGAAGCTTGTGGGTTTCGCAAAATCTATCTTTGATTGCTGAGCTCCACAGTAAGGACAATCCTTCTTTTTTGCTTCCTTCACAATTTTCTTGTAAAGGTCTCCTGGAACTTCACCTATGAGTTCCTCAGTTTGCTTAATCATAGCTTTAATTTTTTCAACGCGGGTCTCAGGAAGCAAAATGCGTCCACAGTTTCTGCATGTAGCTTGGAGAAGGTTGTGAATTATTTTGGTAAATTCGATGTGGATTATTGGAACTGCCAATTCTATGTGACCGAAGTGTCCTGGGCATCTTATGGCAGTATTTCCGCATGTTTTACATCTTTGTCTGGGTTCAAGAGTTCCTAGTCTGCCATCCATTAGTCCGCTGGTGATTGGGGCGCCGTCTTCGTCGTAGGTGTCGGCTGTCTGTATTTCCGCAACTGATTGTCTGCGGATGTCTTGGGGAGAAAAAACTCCGAAATAAAGTTCTTCGATTATTTTATGAACAGTGTCTTCCATCTGCATTTTAGGCTCTCTCCGTTAGTTTTAAGCGTGGAGTTATACACAAACTCATCATTTCTTGGAGCAACAGCTTGAAGGCATAAGATACAACAACTGGAGAAATCTGGGCTTTGTCTTCACAGATTCTACAGGTGTATTTGCGTTGCTTAATGTCATAGTATGAAATGAAGCCACAATTCTCGCAAACATACAGCAGATACTTGTCAGACTCCTCCAGCAACCTGTCACGCAGGACCATTGCGGCACCGTGACCAATAAGGCAGTCACGTTCCATTTCACCGAACCTTAGACCACCGCCTCGGGCACGACCCTCAGTTGGCTGCCGAGTTAACATCTGAACTTGGCCACGTGCACGTGCATGCATCTTGTCTGCAACCATGTGATGAAGCTTCTGATAATAAACAACGCCCACAAAGATGTCTGCAACAAATTTTTCTCCAGAAATTCCGTTATAGAGAATCTCTCTGCCAGTTTGACTGAAACCCAACTTGACAAGCTGTTCCTTCAACTGCTCTGGACCTTCATTGCTGAAGGGGGTTCCGTCAACTGGTTTGCCTCTTGCGGCTGCAACTTTTCCTGCAATTGATTCGAGGAACTGACCGATGGTCATTCGTGATGGCATGGCGTGGGGATTGATTATGATATCTGGAACGATTCCTTTTGGAGAGAAGGGCATGTTCTCTTGGGGAACAATCATTCCGATGACTCCTTTTTGTCCGTGACGTGAAGCAAATTTGTCTCCTAGTTCAGGTATACGTTGGTCGCGGACTCTAACTTTGACAAGTTTGCTGCCTTCTCCAGTTTCGGTGATGAAAATATCGTCAACAACGCCAGTTTCAGCTGGGCGCACATCAACGGATGTGTCCCGCATTGTTGGACCTTTAACTTCAAACTCTTTGTATTCTTCAAGGAATCTTGGGGGGCTTGTTCGTCCGATAAGAACGTCGCCTCCAGCCACCTCAGATTCTAGGCTTACGATACCGTCGGGTTCAAGAAGGCGGTAGTATTGTTCGCCTCTATACCCTCTGATTCCTGCTTCGGGAACCAAAAATCTGTCTCTAAGTCCTCCCAAATACTGGCGGCATTCTGCTTCGTAGATTCTGAAAAAGGTGGAGCGTACTAAGCCACGTTCGATGGAGGCTTTGTTGAATATGATGGCATCTTCCATGTTGTAGCCTTCAAAGGAGAGAATGGCGACAACACAGTTTTGTCCTGATGGCCTGTCGGTGTATCCTATGATTTCCATGGGTTTTGTTTTCACCAGAGGTGTTTGGGGATAATGAAGAATGTGGGAGCGTGAATCTACACGGTTGGGGAAGTTGGTTAGATTTATTCCTAGGGCTTGCTTGGACATAGCTGCCTCGTAAGAGTTACGGGGTGACTGGTTATGTTCAGGGTAGGGTATGATCGATGCACAGATTCCGAGAATGGTGTATGTAGCAATTTCCATGTGAGTGTGTTCTGGAGTGATTTGGTCAAAATCTAGAGCAACGTAGATGTTTTCTTCTTCTTCAGCGTCAATGTATTCAAGTATTCCCTGCTTGATGAGGTCACTCCAGCTCCATTCTCCGGAGCGAACTTTGTCAACATGTTCAGGTTGTAGTTTGGGTACTCCATTTTCGATTACTATTAGTGGGCGGCGTACACGTCCCTGATCGCAACTGATGTAAACTTCGTCGCTTTTTCCTTGAGCCTTTGAGAAATATGCAACGTTAACTTCGGTGGAGAGTTCTCCATTCCTACGTTTCTTTCTTATTTCGTCAACCAACTTCTGTGGTGACGCACAATAACCTAGAATTGAGCCATTAACGAAAACTTTGGCGCCTGAAGCCCGTATTTCTACGTCTGTTTCTTCAATAGGAATAACATCTAGTTGATAGAGCTTATGTTTAACAGTGTCAGTGTCAACAAAAATGGAGGTAGAAGCTGCTAAGGCAAGATTCTTTACCAAGCCACAGTTTGAGCCTTCGGGTGTTTCGTTTGGACAGAGTCGTCCCCAGTGAGTCGGATGCAAATCTCGTGCCTCAAAGTTTGGTTGACTTCTGCTGAGAGGAGACTGCAGTCTTCTGAGATGACTTAAAGTAGAAACGGTGTTTGTTCTGTCAAGAAGCTGGGTGATACCGACGCGTCCTCTGCCCCAGTTGCCTGTTGCGAGGGCGTGTCTGTGACGATCAGTTACTATTCCAGGGCGGACAGCGGCTGAGATTGTGATGAGTTGTCTTTTGACGCCCATTCGTTCAAGCTGATATTTTATGTCTCGGCACAGGTTTCTAAAAGCTATCCTGAAAAGGTCAGCCAGCAGTGGTCCTGCAAGTTTGAGTCGCTTATTTTTGAAGTGGTCTTTGTCGTCGGGTGTTCTAGTGCCAAGCTTCAGTTCGATGACTCGGCTAGCCATTTCGCCCAAGAATAGGGCTTTTTCTAAGCGGTTTTCTTCTGTTCTGCCCAGGTGGGGTAGAAAGTTGCGATCGATTATGCTTTTGGCTTTCTGGTTACGGTATTCTTCTACTTGTCCGTGGGCGACACGGTTTCCGATGTACATTACGGCGTCTTGAATTGTGTCGAATCCTGCGGCTTTTTCAAAGGATACTTCAAGCTCATTTTGCACAATAGGATTTGGGGAAACTGTTTCGGCAATTTCTTTGTCTGATTCTATTCCAAGTGCCCGCATCAAAATTACGAAGGGAGCTTCTGTTGGCACTCCAGGAATCGAAACAAAGAGTCCGCCGTCAGATTTCATGCGGAGCTGAATTCTTGCTCTGAATCCTACGGTTGTTGAAAAGATTTTAGCTTGAAATACGGGTTTTGTTCCTCGAGTGTCAATGTCTACCAGAACGCGATTTGGTGCTAAGTCTTCCATAGCGACGATGACTCGTTCAGAGCCATTGATTAGAAAGTAGCCGCCTGGGTCATGGGGGTCTTCTCCGTACTCAACCAGTTCTTCGTCTGTTAGTTGGCTGAGGATGCAGAGCTTAGATTTAAGCATAACTGGAAGATTGCCGATGAGAACAAGTTCGGGTTCCTGTTCTCTGCCATCTATGACTGGAGTCATCTCCAGCGCTAGGGGCGCCGCGTATGTTAGGTTGCGGAATCGGGCTTCCATGGGGAAAATTTCATGTTTTGTTCCGTCGACTTCAGTTTTGTATGGTCTACTGATTTTTGATTGAGGGTCGATTACCCAAAGTTGACCAAGTTTAATTTTGTAGGGCATCTCTGGGATATCAATGCTGATTTCTCCAGTTTCATCGATGACTTCTTGGAGTCCAGTGTCGATGAACTTATTGTATGAGTCTAAATGCTGTCTAACTAGGCCTTTCTCTTTAAAGAAAGATTTCTGGAGGAGTAGAAGATCATTTTCTGATATTGACAAAATTTCTCTAAGTCCTCCATAAATTGTTGTGATAACGCGGGGAATTTGAAGGTTCTATCTCATTTCTTTTCAAATTGGGAGTTTCCTCCTCTGGGTAGGCACCATCCAACCCTAAAAGCCGGGTCTCCTTAATAAGCTTCAAAATTTCGTTCTGAAGCTATCAACGTAAACCAACGCGCCCATTAATAAATTTTGTCATTACAAATTCCGCATCATATTAAATTTTTGGCTATAATGTTTTCTTTTGCTGCAACTTATACTAAACTTTCAGCGCACACAAACACTCTTTTTTGGTGTAACCTGCTTCCATGTGCAGGTGAATTACCTATTTTTTGTTCTCTTTTTCCAGAGCGCCAGAGTAAACTCTAGAGGATACGCCCGCAATGAGCCCCCCTACAGCATCGTTTGCTATTGGACCCAACTTCCTCAAAATACCTGGCTTAACCTGATCGAATCTTATGAACTCGAAGATTCCCCGTGCTCCAGCAATGTAGTTGGCTATGGTCATACCCAGCAGTTCATCAACTATCAGCCCAGGACGCGTCATGAATTGCTCTACAGGAAGAAGAGGGATTCGACCAGCTCGGGCGTCTTCTTCTGCCCGGAAGCATGCCACCTCCAAGACTGCAACATTCACGTCTAATAGTGCCTCATAGAATCCTGCTTTGAATAGTTCAACTGCTTTTTCTCTTGTTTCTATGCCTGGGTGGGGTACAAACAGCTCCAAAGCTGTGTCTATCATGTCCTTCAGGGTTACTCCTTGATCTTCCAGATATTCGAGGAGAGGCAAATTGTTGAATTTGGATTCCATACAGACCAACCTTGATTCGTCTCTAATGAAAATGTTTACAGTAACAGATTTAAATGTTGGTTAGATACTCCAACAATAAGACTTGTGGGCACACACCAGCAAAAAAAGCATGTGGATATGAAAAAATGTTTGACATAATCCAAGCACACAACAAAACAAAAAGCACAACAATGCAGAATCAACTTAAAGAAAAGAAGCCGCTGTTCCTCTGTGTTATCGGAGTAACAGAAACAGCGAAGATTCAGGGCATATCAGCGGCTGGAGCAAATCCAGAAATAACTGATTACACGCCCCCAGCAGATGTTGAGCTTCTCCATTTTGGAAAATGTAAATGCATACCAGGCGTGCCCGTGACACCAGATGGGATACCTACCCCCGCGTTGATAACTATGTCAGCCCTGAAGCTGGCGGACATACCGACCTTAGTTGTTAATGCTGGATTAAAGGTTAAACCCCATGTTCCCTTTGTGGAGTTGGGAGGCAGTCCGGGAAGAGATATCAGAACAGGCAAAGCCTTGGACAACGCTGAGGAAGTACTGAACAAAGCAAAAGTTGCTGGACAAAACCTTGCGAAAACAGCCGATTATCTGGTGATTGGTGAAAGCATTCCAGGCGGCACCACAACAGCATTGAGCGTCCTATTAGCTATGGGCGTAGACGCAAAGGGAAAAGTCAGCAGCAGCATGCCAATTAACCCTCATGACCTTAAAATCAAGACTGCGGAAGCGGCTCTTGAAGCGGCAAAAATTGAAGCGGGCAAGTTTGCAGATGAACCCATAATGGCAGTCTCTAGCGTGGGTGACCCTATGCAACCTGCACTTACAGGATTAGTACTCGGCGCCGCAAAGCATGTCCCTGTTATTATGGCAGGGGGTACTCAGATGGCTGCTGTGTTGGCTGTTGTTAATGCATCAAATCCAGATGTTTTAGATAACGTTGCCATCGGAACTACGCGATGGATTGTATCTGACAAAACAGCTGACATGAAGGCACTAATTGCTGAGATTGCCGATGTTCCTGTGCTTGCTGCGGACTTGGATTTCAGCAATTCAAAGTTTGATGGATTGAAGGCGTATGAAGCTGGGATAGTGAAAGAGGGTGTCGGATGCGGAGGAGCATCAATAGCTGCTATACTAAAGACTAATGGCAAAGTAAACAAGAACGTTCTGCTTAAGGAAATAGAAAAGAACTACAAGCAGCTTTTAGGCTCAGCAAATATGGAACTGCCTGAGTCTTCTTGAAGAGTATGGTTCGGTTTTGGATATAGTGTATGAGGATTCTGAGTTTCCAGTGGAAGGAAGATACAGTCAGAGCTATTTTTGGAACCAGACAGGTTAGAATTGCCAAAATTTGACTAATATATAATGTAACTACTGGGATAACTATCGATTTTAGTATCTGTAGATGTGTTCAACAAGTCTTAATAAATATTAAAGCACGTCAATATTTTATGTACTTCAATAAACTGTGGATAGCCTTCATTGTCTTTCTCTTGCTTGTGGCGATGGTTGTTGACGGAACTCTGGGCATCCTAGGTGACCCATCATCACTGATTATACAACAACTTAAAGTAATCATGGACTTGTATATGCCAGCATAACCAAAACACACTTTGTCACGTCAAAAACAATCCAACAGACTAGATTGCAAACATCAACCAGAAACAACACTTTTTGAATAAAAAGGACAACTTTGCCGCAGACACTCACTGTTCAAGTCAGAGAATTCACATTCATGATCCTCCCTGACCTTTAGAGTGACGCCAAATTTCTCTTTCAGGAACTCCACTGCCTGCATCAATGCTAGGTAGGTGTTTCTTTTGCAGCATCTTGGACCTCCATGCTCAGCTACAGTAAGAAGACTTTTTGCAGTCACCAAATTTGCTAGCTTCTATTCAGCAACAGACAAAGGATTCGCATCAGTAATCAAACTAACAAAGATGCCTGTGCCTAATGCTGCTCCGCAGTCTCCATAGAAGCCGCAAAATCCCCCCAGAATGTGCGAAGCCCGTTTCTTAGCCATTCTAAGTTTAGTCGCTTTCATGCCATACTCTTT
>JAFGGM010000073.1 GCA_016930555.1 Candidatus Bathyarchaeum sp. | reverse complement strand
CTGCTACGTTAAATTGAAACCAGAAATCGAAGTGAAAAACCGCGTAAATACTTCAAGACTTCATGCCCGAATTATCCACTCAGCTTGTGGAGATAGCTCCGATTACCAGGACTCCGCCGAAAACCTCAAAATCAAATCAGCTCTAAAAGTTAAAGCTCAAATCATATTTGACAGCGTGAAACAGCTTAACTTTAGAGCTAAAGGCTACAGGTTAACTGGCGGTTTTCATGTTGCTGCAATATACAAAAGTGATAGCGAACTTGTTGCTTTGGCCGAGGATGTTGGCAGACACAATGCCGTAGACAAAGTGATTGGAATAGCTGCCCTAAATGATATTGATTTTGGGGTGTGTTTCTTGGCTTTGAGTGGGCGAATATCAGGTGACGTGGTTTTCAAGGCAGCAAATGTTGGTTTACCCATAATTGCCTCATTGTCAGCTGCACTTTCTTCAGGCATAACTATGGCTGAGTCTGTGAACTTGACTGTGGCGGGGTTCGTCAGGGGAAAACGCACAAACATCTACACTTGTCCCGAAAGAATAGAAATCTAAATTTAGTTTCAATATACAAAAGCTATGATTAAACAACTTTAGTCAACCGTAAGGAGATTGTTTCGAGAGTTTGTTGACTTGGCTGATGAAAAAAGCAACTCTCTTAAAAAAACTCACCCCTTAAATATTACACCACATTTTTCTATTGATTAAGGTTAGGCAAATGGTGAAGCAAAAGTTGAAGGTAACTTTGCTAACAGGTCGAACTATTGAACAGGGAGTTGGCAAGGAAGCAGGAAAAGCCACTCAAGGATATTTTGAAAGCACTACAATGGCTTACATGGATATATGTGACATGAAGAAGCTTGGAATAAAAAACAGAACAAATATTCAAGTAACGACACCCAATGGTTCTGTAATTCTTAGAGCTGTAAAGCACCCAAGAGGAGCAATGCCCGGCATGATTTACATTCCCTACGGACCTTGGGCTAACGCAATATGCAGCAACGAAACAACAAGCATCGGCATGCCATCATTCAAAGGAACTCCTGCTGAAGTTGAAGCAGCTCCAGAAAAGCCTGTCCTAACCTTGAAAGAACTGCTCAAAAGCGAATTCGGAAAGTGAGAGTATGACGGTAGTCAAATCGGAAGTAGTAAAATCTGTAACTTGCCCAGTTTGCGGCTGTTTATGTGACGACATTGAATTAACCATTGAAGAGGGGAAAGTTACTGAAGTAAGAAACGGCTGCGCAATGTGCGAATCCAAGTTTCTGAATTACATAAGCGAACATAGAGTTAAAACACCCCTAATACGAAAAGATGGGAAAATGGTTCCTGTTTCATACAAAGAAGCAATACACAAATCCGCAGAAATTCTTGCTAACGCAAACTATCCAATATTGTATGGTTGGAGTTCCACTGACTGCGAAGCCCAGCGTGTAGGTGTGGAGCTTGCGGAAGAAATAGGCGGAGTCCTTGATAATACTGCCGTTGTTTGTCACGGACCATCAATTCTAGGGGTTCAAGAGGCGGGAATCCCAACATCCACGCTGGGGCAAATTAGACACCGTGCCGACGTGATTGTTTACTGGGGATGTGACCCATGGAGTGCACATCCAAGACATTTAGAAAGATATACTGCTTTCACAGATGGACGGTTCGAAGATAGCGAGTGGATGAGTTACATCAACAAAGTGAAGGCTTCAGTAGGCAAGAAGAAGTTTGCTGCCGTCAAAAAAAGAAGCCTCAAATGTGAAACAGAACCTGAAGCCATAAGTGACAATAAGCCTCCTGAAACCCTGAACAAAGAAGGACGCAAACTGATAGTAGTTGATGTTCGAGAATCAATGACAGGAAAAGTAGCCGACTATTTTGTCCAAGTTAAACCAAACAAAGATTTTGAAATACTGCAAGCTATACGGGCGTTAGTAAAGGATGAGGACCTTGACGTCGAAGAGGTGGGTGGCGTTCCAGTTGAATACCTTAAAGAAGTTGTTGACACTCTGATAAACTGCCAGTTTGGAGTAATATTCTTTGGCATGGGGTTGACCCAGAGCGCAGGAAAATTTAGAAACATAGAAATTGCGATTTCTCTAGTACGTGATTTAAACGCAAGAACAAAATTCGTCATCATGCCAATGAGAGGCCACTTCAACGTCACTGGCGCCAACACCGTTTTCACTTGGCAAAGCGGCTATCCCTACGCAATTGACTTCTCTTTAGGGTATCCTCAATACAACCCAGGTGAAACATCCGTCGTTGACATTCTATTACGAAAAGAATCAGACGCATCACTCATAATTGCTTCAGACCCTGCCAGCAATTTCCCAAAAAAAGCAATTGAACACATGACTAAGACCCCACTTATTGTAATTGACCCACATATGAACGTCACATCAATGGTGGGCGACGTAGTCTTTCCATCTACAATCGTAGGCTTAGAAAAGGCTGGAACAGCCTACCGAATGGATCATGTGCCTCTTCCCCTCAAAAAAGTGGTTGAGCCCCCAGAAGGATTGCTTTCAGACGAAGAGATACTAACCAGAATTTTGGAAGAAGTTCGAGTTATAAAATCTCAAAGAATGAAGGGGGCAAATTGAAATGGAACTGCTATTGAAAAACGGTTTTGTCTTCGATCCAATCAACGAAATTAACGGAGAGAGGATGGATATAGCCATACGGAATGGCAAAATTGTTGAAAGCGTTAGTGAAAGCAAAGCAAAGAAGATAGACGTAACTGGTTTAACTGTGATGCCAGGTGGCGTGGATATTCACACTCACATCGCGGGTGGAGAAGTTAATACAGGTAGACTTTTGCGTCCTGAAGATCATGTGAAAGATGTTGTACGCAAGACTGCTATAACAAGGTCGGGTGTCGGCTACTCGATTCCATCAACATTCACGACAGGTTACCGTTATTCCAGAATGGGTTACACTACTGTGATGAATCCATCCATGGCACCTCTAGGGGCTAAGCATACCCACGAAGAGCTTAATGACATTCCCATGCTGGACAAGGCTACTTTCCCGCTGATTGGTGACTGGTGGTTTGTGCTTGAAAACCTAAGAAAAGGCGACCTAGAAGGTTGCGCCAGACATGTAGCTTGGATGATGAACACAACAAAAGGCTATGCTATCAAAATCGTTAACCCAGGCGGTCTGGAGTCTTGGGGATTTGGACGTAATGTTCACTCAATAGATGATCAAGTACCTAATTTTGGGATTACCCCCCGTGAGATAGTGCAAGGTTTGGCAAAAGTAAACAAAATGCTGAATTTGCCTCACACGATTCACCTTCATACTAACAATCTTGGATTACCTGGTAACTATGCCACAACACTCGATACAATGAAGGCTCTTGAGAACATGTCCACTGACGGAAAACCCGTCTGTCACATAACTCACCTACAGTTCAGTAGCTTTGGAGGCGAAGATTGGGGAACAATGAAGTCTGCTGCGGAAGAAATTTCGAATTACATAAACAATCACAGCCACATGACCTTTGACATGGGACAAGTCATATTCACAGACACTACAACCATGACCGCAGATGGTCCCTTTGAGTTCACGCTTTATCAGCTGAGCGGACACAAGTGGGTCAACAGTGACGTGGAAACCGAAACTAGCGGGGGAATTATACCATTCCACTATAAAAAGAAAAATGCAGTCAACGCCATCCAGTGGTCAACAGCCCTAGAGCTTGCCCTCCTGATTAAGGATCCATGGAAAATGTTCATGACCACTGACCACCCTAACGGCGGACCATTCATGTCGTATCCAAAAATTATTGCTTGGTTAACAAGCAGAAAGGCTCGAATGGCACTGTTAAAGAAGTGCCACAAGAAAGCACAAAAGAAAAGCCTTCTCCCAACAATAAAACGGGAACTGAGCCTCTATGAATTAGCCATTGTAACTAGAGCAGGGCAAGCAAAATCCTTGGGGCTTACAAGTAAAGGTCACTTGGGTTTGGGTGCAGATGCTGACGTATCAGTATACAACTTAAACCCTGAAACAACAGACATAGCTCAGAATCCTAAGATCGTGCGCAGGGCTTTCGCTGATGCTGCTTACACAATCAAGGACGGCAATGTTCTAGTTCAGAATGGAAAAATCGTGCAAACTGTCAGCGGTAAGACTATGTGGTTAGACGTGAATACTACTGAACAATTAGAAGTTGACGATGACATGAAAAGCAGGTTCAAAGAATACTGGACAGTTGAGTATGACAACTATCCAGTGTATGACCATTATGTGAAGGTCTCAGACCCAATAATCATAAAGGCGGATGTTTAAAATGGTAACCTTGGTTCCTGTCAAACAATTTGTTTCCCCCGTAATGGGTGCAAGCATTAACCCTGACCTCTTTGAAGACAAATGTTTAGCTGAAATTGCAGAATTGCCCGTTTATGAAGGAAACACAAAGAAAAAACTTCGTGACCTCTTCAAAATAGAACAAGACTCAGCAGGAAATTCAACTATAACAATCAATGGCGACGTAAGCAAAGTCAAACGAATAGGCATGGGCATGGAAAAAGGTGAAATAATCATCAACGGCAATTCTGGAATGCACCTTGGCGAAAAAATGGTTGGCGGCAAAATAATAGTGAACGGCAACGCAGACGGTTGGACAGGTAGCGCCATGGAAGGTGGACAAATAGAGATACACGGCGATGGAAATCATTATTTAGCTTCTCCGTACCGAGGAACTGATGTAGGCATGCTTGGTGGCGAAATAGTTGTCGATGGCAAAGTTGGAAGCGATTGCGCATGTTACATGAAAGGCGGAATAATCAAAATCAAAGGCGGTGCTGGTCCATTCTTGGGATATCATATGATAAAAGGTACAATCTACGTTGAGAAGGAATGCCAAAGTCGAGTGGGAGCGTCAATGACTGACGGTAAAATCATTGTTGCGGGAACTATAGAAGAAGTCATGCCAACATTTACAGTTGATGACATAAAGAAGAAAGTCAAAATTGACGATAACGAAAAAGTGACAGGACCATTCTATGTGTTTGCTGGAGACTTAGCTGAGCACGGAAAAGGCAAACTCTACGTGTTAAAAGAAGCAAATCCTCAATTGGGTGCAATCTACGACAAGTACCTAGAAGAGTAAACTGCCCAAAAAAAGGGATTTTATCCCTTATGTGAAACATTTTTTGTAGCCACTATATTCACGCCTGTGCCAAAAAGATTCTCGACAATTTGGTCTCCGATTTTAATAGGCGCTTCTACCTCAACTTTAGCCAGCAAATCCATAGTATCGAAGATTCTGCCTTTTGGTAGTGGCTTGTTGGTTCTCACGCTCACTAGTGGAAGATGACCGTTTTTAACCCGTACAGTGGATGTTAGGGTTCGTTCAGGATTAGAAATCTCTTTTTCTGCATACTCCAAACCAACTTTGCAACGATTTCCACTAACATTCTGTATCGTTTTTCCGTCATAATCAATAGTTAGATAACATCCCATAGGGCACCCGATACAGATTATTTCCTTTTTCATTTCTGCAAAACCTCAACCTTTAATGTCTTAAGTGCCATGATTTCGGATTTTTTCAGTTTGACCTTTATCATCTGAGCAGGATGAACCTTCACAAACTTTTTAGTCTTCACCAACTTTTGGTCATCAAAAAATCCAATAGAAACACTTTCTCCAGGACATAAGACACGAATCGACAGCTCAAGATCAGCATCAGTGCATATGTTTTGTGGCAAAACATACCGTATTCCGTCACCAGTCTCTACATGTATTCTGTCCATTTTCTGAGACTTTCCGAGAACGTATTCTGCCGCGCTTTTCCCTGCTCTTTCTGCTTCGAGAGTAACAAAGTCCACCACATCATGAACGTGCAGAACATTTCCACACGCGAAAACGCCATGCACAGAAGTTTCAAGATTTTCCTTGACAATAGCCCCGGCAGTAACTGAACTGAGTTCAACACCAAAAGCTTTTGATAGGTCGTTTTCTGGAATCAAGCCTACAGAAACAAGAAGAGTGTCACAGGGGATTCGTTGTTCTTTGCCTTTGATTGGCTTCAGATTTTCATCTACCGGAGAGATGGTGACTGATTCAACCCGATTTAGCCCATTGATTTCAGTGACTGTATGAGAAAGAAGAAGGGGAATATCATAATCAATGAGGCATTGTTGAACGTTTCGTGGCAGACCATTAGTATGAGGCATGATTTCCACGACAGCATGAACCTTAGCGCCTTCTAGAGTAAGCCTACGAGCTATAATCAAACCTATATCCCCTGAACCTAGAATTACCACGTCTCTGCCAACCATCACATTCTTCAGGTTAATCAAATTCTGGACAACACCTGCAGTAAACACGCCAGCAGGTCGGCTCCCTGGAATACAAATCTGTCCCCGGGTTCGTTCACGACACCCCATAGCAAGTATAATTGCCTTGGCAATGAAACAAAATAGACCCTCAGGGCTGGCTACAAACACCTCTTTTTTGGGCGTAACCTCAAGCACCATGCTGTTAAGGAAACAGGGAATCTTTAGGTCCTTCAGTTCATCTATGTATCGCTGAGCATATTCTGGCCCAGTTAAGGGTTCTTGGAATACCTCAAGACCAAAACCGTCATGGATACATTGCGGAAGTATTCCCCCGAGCCAATTGTTTCGCTCTAACAGAATCAAATCGTTTACGCCATTTTTCTTTGCGCTGATGGCTGCGGCAAGACCAGCTGGACCAGCACCAATCACAACCAAGTCAACGACTCGAGATTGGAAGTCACTCATTTTTTTTGCTCTCCTTCAGGCTTTTGGTTTCTCCAACAAACAGTGGCGAATGCACATTCTTCAATTTGATTTCTTCAGGAAGCAACCCATATTCCTCTTTAAGGATTTCTACAATTCTAGGCAGACAGAAACCTCCATGACATCGACCCATACCAGCCCTAGTACGATACTTTACAGCAGAGATTGTCCGTGACAAAAAAGGGTTGTTTAGAGCATCAACAACTTCTCGTTTGGATACATGCTCACACCTACACACAATTTCGCCATAATCTGCATCCCCTTTGATTAAAGCAGCTTGCTCACTTCGTGAAGCCTCACTAAAGGGAACTGTTCGTTTCCTTTCAGGATCAAAGTCTGATTTTTCCTTCAAATCAACTTTCCTTTTTATCATTTGAACGACCAGCTTTGCGATAGCCGGAGAAGAGGTGAGACCCGGCGATTCCATTCCAACCAAGTTGATGAAATTTTCAGCATCTTCTTGAATGATAAAGTCACGAGACGTCTTTTCTTCGGGTGGAGTGATTTTATTTCGCACTGAAGAGAAGCCGTAGATAATCTCTCTTAGTGGGATGGAAGGAAGCAAATCTTTTGCACCTTCAATTAGTTGTTGAACCTTTTCTTTGGTTGTTCTTGTGTCTTCTCGTTCGCTTATGAATTCGGCGCTAGGTCCAATCAGGACGTTTCCATCTAGTGTGGGCGTGAGATGAACACCTAGAACACCTGCAACTTTTGGCGGCACAGGGTAGATCATGCTGTTGATTAGATTATGACAGTTCTTGTCGAGGATGAGGTATTCGCCTCGGCAGGGATACTGTTTGTAGTTGTCTAAGCCAATCATGGCGGAGATTTTGTCTGCGTAGAGTCCTGCACTGTTGACGATGGTGCCAGTATAGAAGACTCCTTGATTGGTTGTTACTTTGTAGCCGTTGTTTTCTTGTTTTATTGCCTTTACTTCAGTGTTAACGTGAATTTTCACGCCGTTGTTTAGGGCGTTTTCAGCTAAAGCGATAGTAAAAAGGTATGGGGGGAAGATTCCAGCCACAGGAGAGTGGAGCGCGTAGAGGGCGTCTATGTTGGGTTCACGTTTTTTCATTTCTTTTCCAGAGATTATGGCTAATCCTTTGACTCCGTTGCCTTCCCCCACAGCCTTTAAGTCCTCTAAGTCTTTGAGTTCTTCATCTGTTCGTGCAATTACATATTTTCCGCAGAGATTGAAGGGAACTTCGAGTTGTTTCGCCAACTCCGGAAACATCAGTCTCCCTTCAACACATAGTTTTGCTTTCAAACTGCCTTTTTTGTAGTAAAGACCGGTATGAAGGACTCCGCTGTTACCTTTGCTGACACCAGAACAAACGTCGTTCTCCTTCTCTAGCAACATTGTATCAATTTTGTACTTGGCTAGTTCTCTTGCTATTGCACAGCCAACCACACCAGCACCTATTATCAATACTTCGCTTTTCTCGCTCATAGTAAGGTATCTTCCGTCCATTGAGAGGATAGAAAGAAAAGATTGCGTGTGCTCTAATAAGAATTGTTTTTTCTCATATCATTAAGTATGCGAGGGCATGGGTGCTTGCTGTTCAATAGTTGCTTGTTTGAGCATACATAGTAAGTGGTTTTGTGTTTGATTATTTGCACGTGCCAAGCTGAGAAGATGACAAAAAACAAAGTTACAGATTGGATAAAAACCATGGATCGCGAACTGCAAGAGGAGAGCTAGGAAAAGGCTTTATTTCATTAGTCAACATTTTTTGGAAGGAGCCAATGGAACG
>JAFGGM010000072.1 GCA_016930555.1 Candidatus Bathyarchaeum sp. | reverse complement strand
TCGTTTCCCAATCTTTCGCCTTTTTGATTGGTTTACTCGTTGTTAGAACGCATAAAGGTTCTAAGCGTGCTCCCCCGCCAACACTATCATATATTCTCAGCACCCTTAATAAACCCTATATTAAGACATGCTATTGTCGTTAAACTTTCAATAACTCAATTAGCTTAGGTTAGGATGTTAAACTACAGTTTAGTTTTTTGTCATACAAAATACTGTTTTCAAGAATTTACCTTTATTGGGCTTTTACTCTGAGAGTTGCTAATCAGCTTTCGCATACTCTTTTTTTGGGTAATGATATAGCTTGTTCATATTGGTAAATTGCCCGCGAAGTTATAGTCCATGCCTCCAGCATCTCCGCGTCGACGCACACAAGCTCGTCTGCCAACTGGGTTATGGTTTCTGAGAATGTGCTGTGGGGGAAGGCGCCTATGATTATTGCGGGTTTCTGTTTTTGTTGCAAGCTGGAGACTGCTTCTGTGAGGGTTTTTGGTTCCCCGTTTCTGCTGAAGGCTAGTATATGGTCGATTTCTGTTTCGGCGAGGAGCTGCTGCAACGTTTTGTGTTCAAGCTTAAGGAGGCTTTCGCCTTCGATTGGAACTTTTCCTTGCTGGAATAGCTGTTCCATGAGTCCGATGAAGCGGTTGTAGTTTCTAGGCAGTCGAGTGCTAGAGTCTACTATAATGACTTTGTCCTCTAGGGTGTGAACGTACACCTTAAGTAATCCTTCTTTGTTGAGGGGTGAGCCAAGGGCTTCAAGGAGACAAAAATGTGTAATGTCTGGGCGTCCCCTCTTCAAATCATCATCTAGCCGTTTCATGGCTTGGTGATGCAGGGACCTGTCAAGAAGAAGCTGCCCTGCTTGCTTATGTTGCCTTTTAGAGTGCCTCCTCACAGCGGGGTGATTCCACAACATCTCAGGAACTGTCTCAATGGCAGCCTCAGCCAACACCAAAACAAGCAAACCAGACACCTAACATAGAAACAGATGCTTCGGGTTAAAATTTTAACCCTTTTGAGAAAGGAGTGAGAGCAACCTAATAATACTTGTTTATGCCGCCAAACCCAATCTGCTTATTCTCCCTAGTCTTTTTCACAAAATTGGTTAATCTCTTCTTGAACTCTTCTGGACGGCTTCGTGCAGCCTCAATGTAGGCAACTCGGATTTTTTTGTAGGCTGAAGAAAAATTTTGGTAATTCTTCCACGCAACTTCGTCAGCTTCAATTGCGCCCATTATGTCTGACGGAAAAACAAACTTTTCATCAAGAATCTTCTTGGCTTTTTCTTCTACTGAAGGGTGCAGCATTTTTTCTTTCAAAAGCCATCTGAGCCGCTCCTTGTTAGCCTGAGAATATGCGCTTTTTTGATTTCGTGGCGTGAATCGTTGAGCAGAACTTTCTTTATCAATTTTTTTTACTGTGCTGTCAATCCAGCCAAAAGCTAGAGCCTCTTCAACTGCATCATTGTAAGATACTCGTGGCTTTCCCGAAGACTTCTTAGGAAATATTAACCAAATTTCTTTTTGTTTATCAAAATTTTTTTCAAGCCACTTTCGCCATTCTTTTCGTGTGCTGACATACAGCGTTTCAGATATTTCCATAATGCCATTATCTTGGCAGAATTAACCCATAAACAATTTGTTTTTTTGGCAGGCTTTTTATGCAGGGTGTTAGAAACAGATGGAAATGCTATGTCTTGTAATATTTTGCTGGAGATGTTAGCCACAGCTGTTGGCGTCATCAGCTCCTTTGCTATGCTCCCACAGGCATACAGAATTTTCAAGAGAAAAAGTGCTAAGGACATTTCGATAACATCTTTTAGTTTTTTGTTTGCAGCAGGAATAATATGGGTTCTCTATGGCATAGAGATCGAAAGCTTTCCTATTGTAGTCAGTAATTTGGCAGGCAGCATGATCATCGCAGGCATCATCATAGGTTGGTTCCTATATGGCAGAACAAAAACTGCCGATCGGACTTGAACGCATTTTATTTCAAAACCCAAAATATGGAGCCACCTGTTCAGTCTCCCCCATTCTCCTCTAGTTTGTATAGATTTTTATTCACATAATCAACTAGGGTTCACAAAACTTAATGCACACCTAGAAGAAAAAGATATTCTGCCATGACTTCCACAAAACAGATTGCCCTGCAACGCGTTCACACCCTCTTCAGCTTAGCCAAGGAAGTGGCAAGTGAAAACCCTGAACTGGCTCAGCGATACGTCCAGATAGCCCGTAGAGTGGCAATGAGAACAAGACTGCGGCTGCCCCACGAATACAGGAGCCTAATATGTAGAAAATGTAAAAGCTTTATCTTGCCGGGTGTAAACTGTCGTATTCGAATTCAACAGAGAAGGGAACCTCACATGGTAATAACATGCTTAAGTTGTGGCGGGCACTCCCGTATTCCACTGAGAGGCAGGAAACAACAGTGTTGACAGCAAAAATGAAGCAGCGAATAAAGGCTGCCCTCCGCACCGAAAGACCAACACTTCATATCGGAAAAGAAGGAGCAACCCCCCAAATAGTTAACGAGGCAGCGAAGCAGCTTGACTCCAGAGAGATGATTAAAGCAAAAATACTGAAAACTGCTCTCCAGGACGAGGAGGCAAAAACCATTGCAGTAAAGATTGCGGAAGAGACAGAGTCTGTGCTCATTGAAGTAAGAGGTCACACCTTCCTCCTCTTCAAGCGGAAAGCGAAAAAAAGGTGAAAACTTTATAACCTTGAAAGAAAGTTGAGGTTTTAGACCACGAAACTAATATAAGACATCCCTTTTCCCTATGTGAAGGAAAAAATCAGGAAGAAGAAGCTTTGCCGACACCTTATGACGTTCCTCCATTAATTCTCATCGAGAGGCTAGCTAAGCATCTGAAAGATGAAGAGGACGAAATAACTCCACCCGCATGGGCACAATTCGCCAAGACTGGTACTCACACCCAGAGGCCACCCCGAAACCCTGACTGGTGGTTTATCCGGTCTGCATCAATTTTACGTAAAATCTACGTGAAAGGACCGATAGGCGTAGAGAAACTCCGCCAAGAGTACGGTGGCAGAATGGACAGGGGAGCAAAACCGGAACACGCCCGAAAAGGAAGCGGTTCCATAGTCAGGACAGTCACCCAGCAGCTGCAAACAGCAGGTCTCGTGAAACCGCATAGAAACGAAGGAAAAGTAGTGACAAATGAAGGAAGGCGTCTGCTTGACAGGCTTTCCACTGAACTAAAAGGCGAATTGGAGAAAATTCAGCCCGAACTCAAAAAATATTAGGGTGGAAAAGATTGAGCGAGGAAGAACTTGATTCTCTCAGAAAAAGAAGGATGCTTGAGCTGCAACAGAGAATGGCTGAGGAGCAGAAGCAAGTCCAAGCACAACAACAACTTGAGAGCCAAAAGCAAGCTCTACTTCGCAGAATACTCACCCCTGAAGCTAGAAGTCGGCTCACAAACTTGAATATGGTTAAACCGGAATTCACTGAGCAGCTTGAACTGCAACTGATCCAGTTGGCTCAGCAGGGAAGAATTAATCTTCCTATAACCGATGAGCAGTTGAAGGAGCTTCTTGTGAGGCTTCAGTCAGGACGCAGAGATTACAAAATTAGGAGAGTGTAAAAATGGCAAGAAACAAACCAGCCGCAAAAAAACTGAGGCTTATCAAGGCTGGAAAAGAGAAGAAGCCTGTTCCGACATGGGTTATAGCTAAAACTGATGGACATGTTAGAACTAATCCCAAGAGGAGACGCTGGCGTCAAAGTAAAATTAAGGCGTGAGGGAAAAGCAGATGGATGAACCTGTTGATGTTGTTGCTGAAGAAGAGTTAGAAAAAGAATTAGTCGAAGAAATTGAAGAGACAGAAGAAAGTTTAGGCTCTGAAGTTCCCGAAGAAGAGGATGAGGAACTAGAAGAACTTGAGCTTGAGGAAGAGGACGAAGAGGAATTCGTAGAAGCGAAAAGGCGTAGAAAAGAAGAAGATGAAGCAGACGAAGACATAGTTGAGGAAAGATTTTATACAATTCCTCTAAGCAAAGTTTGGATAGTTCCAAGAAAGAAACGTGCCCCAAAAGCTGCAAGAATCGTTAGAAGTTTTGTGCTGAAACACATGAAAGTCCGGACAGAAGCTGAGGGTGAAGAAGAGCCAGAGAGGGTTATTATAGATAACGAAGTTAATGAGAAACTCTGGAGCAGAGGAATTGAGAAGCCACCTAGGAAAATTAGAGTTCGTGTGGTTAAAGACAAGGAAGGGGTATTAACTGTTCTTCTTGCTGAAGGAGACTAACAATTGGCGCTTTACCTCTTTGATGTTTTTGGTAACGCGAGCATAGGAGTTTACGCCCTTGTCAACGATCAAATCGCCGTCATTCCCCCTCAGGTTCCAGAAAGCAAGAGACAAAAGGTTGAGGAATGGTTGAAAGTCAAAGTCGTCGCCACAACTGTAGGCAAATCTTTGGTCACAGGAGCCTTAGCATGTTCCAACTCGAGCGGCATAATTCTTCCACCCTTTGCTCAAGAGGATGAAATTGAAGCCATTAAATGCGTTTCTGACCTGAATGTGACAGTTATGGATACGAAAAGAACTGCCTACGGAAACATGGTTTTGTCGAACGACAAAGGTGCAGTAGCTGACCCCAGGCTAGAACAAGGAACATTGAACAAAATAGCTGACACCTTAGGCGTTGAAGTGGTCACAGGCGAGATTGCTGGATTGCCTTATGTTGGTTCTCTTGCCGCCGCCACAAACAAGGGTGTGCTGGCGCATCCGTTGCTTAAGGATGGGGAACGAAAAGTGTTAGAAGACGTATTGAAGGTTCCAGTGGATGTGGGAACCGTGAATTGTGGAGTACCTTATGTTTCTACAGGTCTCTTAGGAAATAGTTATGGGGCTATGGTTGGACTCTTAACAACTGGTCCCGAAATGTTCATAATAGGACAAGCACTTGATGTGGTGAAGGAAGATGAGTGAAGTTAAAGTTTTCCGCGTTATTGGGAAAATCAGGAAACCCAATTTTCAAACAGAATTCCGGAAAGAGGTTCGAGCCCTGAAGCCGGAAGATGCCGTTGAGAAAGTGTTCATGCTGCTAGGAAGTAAGCATAGAGTAAAACGCTTTCAGATGAGCATCTCCAAGGTGGAGGAGCTTGCTCCAAACGAGATTGAGGACATTCTGTTGAAGAAGATGACCCCAGGAGCGGAAGATTCTGTCCAGTGATGAAGAGACTTACCGTAGATTGGTTTTAGAGTCACGTTATCTAGAGGAGACTGTCGAGGAGATTCAGTCCAGAATAAACATGACACATGCTGCCCTAACTGAACTGAAAGTCTCAAGCCTGACTCTGGAAGGTTTAGAGAAAGAGAAGAAAGGCACTGAACTTTTTGTTCCCATCGGCGGAGGTTCCTATGTTAAGGCGAAACTGGAAACCTCAAAGACGGTTGTTGTTGGTGTTGGCGCAGATGTGGCTGTTGAAAAAACCTTGAAGGAAGCTAAAGAGGATCTGGAAACAAGGATAGGCGAGTTGGAGAAGACAAGGGAGGGCTTGGGTCAACAGCTTAATCAGGTTTTTGGGAGAATTCAGCAGAACAGAACCATGATGGAAGAGTTTACGGCGAAGCTGAGGAAAGAGGGAGAGAAGCAGAGCGGTGTTCGACAGGCTAAGAAAGGGTCTTAGCAGCGCTGTCAGCAAGATTGTTGTAACTGAGCTGAAAGCAGAGAAGCTTCGTCCCATTCTAGACGAGTTCAGGCTGAATCTTATCGAAAATGATGTTGCAGTGCCCGTAGCCTACTACATAACCGATGAGCTGGAAAGGCGCCTTGATGGAGTTCAGGTGAATCGGCTGGGCGACCGGAAAGAGCTTGTAAAGGACACTCTCCATGAAGTTTTGATTGAGATTTTGACAACAAAAGAAACAGTAAATATGGTAGAGCGCATTGAGCAGAAACGGAAGGCTAAGGAGCCATACACGATTCTTTTTGTGGGAATCAACGGAACAGGTAAAACCACAAGCATCGCCAAGGTGACACAGTTTCTGATGAAGAAGGGTTACTCTGTTGTGCTTGCAGGCGCTGACACTTATCGTGCAGGTTCTATAGAGCAGCTTGAGCAGCACTCTCGGAAGCTGGGTGTGCGTATGATTAAACACAAGTATGGTGCTGACCCTGCGGCTGTGGCTTATGATGCAATTAGTCATGCGGAGTCTCGGGGAATTGATGTGGTTTTGATTGATACGGCGGGGCGAATTCAGACTGACCGGAACCTGATGAGTGAGTTGGGTAAGATTAAGCGGGTTGTTGACCCTGACTTGACTGTGTTGGTTATTGATGCTTTGATTGGTAATGACGCGGTGCTGCAGGCTGAGGAGTTCCATAAGAGCGTGAATGTTGATGCGAACATTTTAACTAAAGTTGATGCAGACGTTAAGGGCGGGGCGTCCCTAAGTGTAGCTCACGTAACTGGTAAACCTATCATCTTTATTGGCGTGGGGCAGGAATACAAAGACCTTGAAGCCTTTGAGCCTGAACAGTTTACTCAGATGATTCTCAAATAGACTGGGAATACTCTTTTTTAAGCCAAATAACCAACATTTAAGTTAGATGTAGTGTTTCCGCATTTTCTGTAGGGAGGAGTCTATGTTGAGGATTGCCATGGCTCAGGTTAATTCGACTGTCGGGGATTTAGACGGCAACATAGGCAAGATAAGGAAGTTTCTTTTAGACGCAAAAGAGTGTGGGGCAGATTTGGTTGTTTTTCCTGAGTTGGCGGTTACAGGTTATCCTCCTCAGGACTTGCTCCTTGAAAACGGGTTTGTCCACAAGAACAAGAAAGCTTTAGAGGAGATGGTAGCAGGCAACACCGTTGATGTTGTAGGGGTTGTTGGCTTCGTTGACTTCAGTGGAAAGGATTTGTTTAATGCCGCTGCTGTCTTCCAAAAAGACAAGATAATTGCCATAGTTCGGAAAACGTTGTTGCCCACATATGATGTTTTTGATGAGGACAGGTACTTCAAGCCTGCCAAGGAGACAGAAATCTTGCCAGTCACTATTGCAATAGATGGAAAACCCGTTAAGTTGGGTGTAGAAATCTGCGAGGACCTGTGGGACATCAGCTACGATGTGAAGGTCACAGACTTGCTTGCTGAAAGGGGAGCAGAGTTGATTGTGAACATTTCTGCTTCGCCCTTTCTTGTTGGCAAAACCTTGGAACGGAACAGGCTTCTGAAAGAAAAATCAACCAAGAACAGAGTGCCCATTTTTTATGTGAATCTTGTTGGGGGGCAGGATGAACTGGTTTTTGATGGCAACAGCATGGCAGTTGACAAGATGGGTGAGTTGATTGCTGTGGGTAACCAGTTTGAAGAAGAGTTGGTAATAACGGATATTGACTTAGATGAGGGCACGGCAGAGACGGTTGTGGCTCCAGCCAATGACAAGGTGGGGGAGATGTTTGGCGCCATAGTGCTGGGTATACGGGACTATTTCTTGAAGTCTGGTTTTAGGAAGGCTGTAGTTGGGATGAGTGGCGGAATCGACTCGTCAGTGACTGCCTGCATAGCTGTTGAGGCGCTGGGCAACGAAAATGTTATCGGAGTTTCCATGCCTTCACGGTTTTCTAGTGGTCATAGCAAATC